>JAIPEK010000007.1 GCA_021737205.1 Desulfarculaceae bacterium | reverse complement strand
CGCTTGGTGAAAAATTCCACCGAACGGCGAAGGATTTTGCCTTTGATTGTATACGGCTTTTTCAGCGGCAGTCGATAGGCGGAACGGATGTTGGTTTCAAAAACAGGCGGTGTATAGGTCAACTCGACAGCGTCCACCTGATTTCCCCCTGCCAGCTGAAAGTTTTTAATAAACCGGTCGGCGTTGCATTTCAATCCGGCCCGGGTGGTTCCTTTGGTCCCTTTGAACACCGTAGTGATGTGCAGTTCGTCAAACTCCGTGTTCCGGGTCAAAGGTCTTTGGGGCTGGGCAATGGTGATTCGCCTGTTCTTGTAGTCGGTATCGTAAATGATGGACGTTCGGGTGTACGGAGAAATCGAATTCAGATTAAAGACGAGTTCAATGCCCGTGGAAGGGAAAAAGTATGTTTCGATTTCAAGCTGCATTGTATCGTGGGAATCCAGGCAGGGAGTGCCCGGGGATAAGAGGGTCCCTGCCTGAATATATCATAACGATTCTTATTTGACGGATTCTTTCAAGGCCTTGCCCGGTACGAATTTTGGTACATTTCTGGAGGGGATGTTGATTTCTTTTCCGGTCTGCGGGTTTCTTCCTTTTCTCGCTTTTCTTTCCGCGGTTTTGAATGTCCCGAAGCCCACCAGTGTCACAGAGTCGTTTTTTGAAAGAGCCTCCGTGACGGTTTCGAAAACACAGTCCACTGCAGCCTGAGCCTCTTTTTTGCTGTTTAATACTTCTGAAACCTTGTTTACCAAATCACCTTTGTTCATCTTGATCACTCCTTTTTTTGGGTTATACATGTTTCCGATCTCTGCAGGTTTGTCGAAACCCTGGGTAAAAACCTTACAAACAAGCCTTTTGCGTACGTTACGTTGTTGAGAATGCCGTGTCAAGGATTTATTGAGATTTTTTTCAAAAAAAGTTGCGCAAATCAGGCAAAAAACATAGAATAAAACAAAAAATACAGGGGACTTTTTTATGGATGTTTCTTTTGTAAATCCCTTTATTGAAGGGACGTTGTATATACTGGACACCACGGCGGCCCTGAAGGTCAAGCCGGACCCTCCGTTTGTCAAAAAAGGGGATGAAGCGCTGGGAGACATATCAGGCGTTCTGAAAATGGAAGGTGATATCTCCGGCTCCGCGGCCGTCTCTTTCTCCGGAACAAGTATCCTGTACATTGTTTCGGCCATGTTCGGAGAAGAAATGACAGAGGTCAATGAGGAAATATACGACGCGGTCGGAGAAATCTGCAACATGATCGCAGGCCATGTCACCACCAAAATGACCGAAATGGAAAAAAGCGTGAAAGTCAAGCTGGTAAAGGTCCACCTGGACCAGGGGCATGCCATTGCACATGCAGACGGAGTGGAGGACGTCATCGTGCTTCCGTTCCGGACCACCATGGGAAAGCTGATGATCGAGGTCGGCATCGCCGCCTGAGGCGTATATCCTGACCGCGGCGGCAAAGAGCGGCCGCAGGCGCAGACAGGCATCCCCTGGATAATTTGATGGCGGATCAGCGGGTTTGTTCCGGCTTTACAGCCCCACGCCGTATATGTACCATCGGATTATCATATCTCCGAAAAATATGTAAAGCACGGTACCAGCAGCGAGGAAGGGGCCGAACGGAATTTTCAGCTTTGTGTCGATGAACCTGCCGTATATCATGAGGATGATGCCGGCAAGCGTGCCCAAAACAGATCCGGTAAAGATCGTGAAAATTACTCCTTTCAGACCCACTGCGGCCCCGATCATCGCCAGAAGCTTGATATCCCCGCCTCCCATGCCTTCGATTTTTTTCACAAGGTAGTAGATCAGGCTCACAAGATAGAGTACCCCGCCGCCTGCCAGGATTCCGGTCAGGCTCTGGAGGAACGTCAGGCGGTGGATCAGCACGGAAAAGAGCATAAAAACGGGGATGCCGGGGAGGGACAGTATATCCGGGATGATCTGGTGGTCCAGGTCAATAATGGAGATAACGATCAGGCTGCAGATGAGGACAAACCAGAGGGCGGTTTCAGGTGTAAGTCCGAACCGAAGGTAAAGCGCTGCGGAAAAAAGGCCGGTAAGGATCTCCACCATGGGATACCGGATGGAAATACGGGTGCCGCAGTTTCTGCACCTGCCCCTGAGAAAAAGGTAACTGATCACCGGAAGGTTGCAGTAAAAAGGAATCCGGTCCCCGCATGCCGGACATGAAGACGGCGGACGGACGATGGACTTTCCTGCCGGTATCCGAAGGATGCAGACGTTGAGAAAACTGCCGATGCAGGTCCCGAATATGAAAAATGCGGTGAGGATCATGGCAATGGCTGCTATAGCAAGTTACACTGATTCAAACTGCATGGAAGAGAGGTCTTTTAGTGAGGTTCTTTTTGAGACATTCAGGATTTCAAAGCCAACAACCTGATTGGAATCATCAAAGTCAAGAATAACGCCGGGCTGAACCTCTTCCGACTCAAAAATTTTATTTTCATCAAGGCGAAAATACAGGGCATCTGCTTCTTTATCCACTTTTATTCTCATTTTGCTTTCTCCTTAAACGTCTATCAAAAAACGCAGTAATCTTTCGAGGTGGATCGCTTTTCATATTCACAACAACTCTGAGCCACCGGCCACCGGCAGTATCAATCTTTTTCAGGAAATGCTTTGTGCCGTCCTCCATTTCTTCAACCTGATCCGGAACAGTCATGGCTGAATCAACCATCTCTAAAGAAATTTTACGTTCGTGAAGCATTTCTATGAAATGTCCGGTGTCAATCATATGCGTTCATGATAAAATAATTTTCAAGTTAAATCAATATCAACTCCGGTTATTGTCATGGCAATCGTAAACCCCACTATCATAAAATTTTCAGCAACCTGTTGTAAAACGGCAAAAATGTTTTATTGTATTAGCCAACAAACGGAGAAGATAAAAATTTGAATATACAAATCAGGGGTCTCAAAGGAGAATAAATGGCTGAAACCGATATGGATGATCTGATCGAAGTGATCGAAAAAGAAGACGATCTGGAAAATTTACCGCAGACACTCCCCATGATGCCGGTACGGGATGTGGTGGTGTTTCCGGACATGCTCCTGCCGCTTTTTGTGGGCCGGGACAAATCGATAAAGGCGATCGAGGAGGCTTCCGCCCGGGGAAGATACCTTTTTCTTTCCGCCCAGAAGGATTCTGCACTGGAAAACCCGAAGGCGGATGACATATACAGGACCGGAACCGTGGGCAAGGTGCAGAAAATGCTGAAACTGCCGGACGGCAGGGTCAAGGCGCTCGTTCAGGGGATCGTCAAGGCGCATATTGTCAAATATACCAAGAGACGGTCGTTTTATGAGGTAAAGGTGGAGTTCCTCCACGAAGCGGATGGGGATCTCGGCATAGAAGATGAAGCCCTGATGCGGAACGTCAAAGAGAATTCCAGCAGGCTTCTGGCACTCAAAGGGGAATTTTCCCAGGAGGCCGGCGACCTTCTCGAGCATATCGACGCTCCGGGCAAGCTTGCCGATCTTGTGGCGGCCAATATCAATCTCAAGGTCACGGACGCCCAGAATCTCATGGAGGTTGCCGATCCGGCCGAACGGCTTCAAAAGGTCAATGATCTTCTGGCCCGGGAGATTGACCTTTCCGCCATCCAGGCCAAAATCCAGACCAACGTCAAGGATGAAATCTCCAAAAACCAGCGCGACTATTACCTGAGAGAACAGGTCAAGGCCATTCACAAGGAGCTGGGAGAAGGGGACGACAAGATAGCGGAAATCGAAGAGTACAAAAAGAAAATAAAAAAGGCTAAAATGCCGCAAGAGGCCGAGGATGAAGCCCTCAAACAGGTCAGGCGCCTGGAGCAGATGCATTTTGACTCTTCCGAAGCCTCTATTGTTAAAACCTATCTCGACTGCGTGGTGGAGCTGCCCTGGAACAAATCCACAAAAGATTTTCTCGATATCAAAAAATCGGCGGAACTTCTGGAAAACAACCATTATGGATTGTCCCGGGTAAAGGAGCGTATTCTCGAATACTTGAGCGTCCGTCTCCTGAATCCCAAAAAGAAAGGGCAGATTCTCTGCTTCGTGGGCCCGCCGGGGGTCGGCAAGACGTCCCTGGGGCAGGCCATTGCCAAGGCCATGAAACGCAAGTTTTTCCGGGTGTCCCTCGGGGGAATCCGGGATGAAGCGGAAATCAGAGGGCACAGAAGAACCTACATCGGTGCAATGCCCGGACGGATTCTCCAGGGGCTGAGACAGTGTAAAACCAACAATCCCGTGTTCATGCTCGATGAGATCGACAAGCTGGGGAACGATTTTCGGGGGGACCCGGCTTCGGGGCTGCTGGAAGCGCTGGACCCGGAACAGAATTCCCAGTTTTCGGATCATTACCTCAACATGCCGTTTGATCTGTCCAACGTGCTGTTCATACTTACCGCCAATATTTCGGATACCATCCCGTCGGCCCTGCTCGACCGGATGGAGGTGATTCATATATCCGGGTATACCATTGAAGAAAAGGAGCAGATCGCACGCAAACATCTTCTGCCCAGGAAACTCAAGGAAAACGGCCTGATCCGGCGATCCATCCACATCAGCCCCAACGCCATGCAGACCATTATTACGGAATACACCCTGGAGGCGGGGCTCAGAGGACTCGAACGCAATCTGGACAAGATCTGCAGGAAAATTGCCCGGCAGATCGCCGAAGGAAAGAAAGGGAAATTCTCCATTACCCGGCAGAACCTGTCCACCTATCTGGGGCCGCCGAAATTTATGCCGGAGCTGGACCAGGAGGAAAGCCAGGTGGGCCTTGCCACCGGCCTTGCCTGGACCGAAGCAGGCGGAGAGCATCTGTATATAGAAGTGGCTCTTTATCCGGGAAAAGGAGAGTTGACCGTGACGGGACAGGTGGGCGATGTTATGCAGGAATCCGCCCGGGCTGCCTATACCTATGCCAAGACCAATATCGAAAAGCTGGGAATCGATGAAAAACTCATGGAAAACAATGATGTTCACATCCACGTGCCGGCGGGAGCCATTCCGAAAGACGGTCCTTCCGCGGGCGTTGCCATGGCTGTGGCCATGATTTCCGCATTCACCGGAAAGCCGGTGGACCACCGGGTGGGTATGACCGGAGAAATTTCCCTGAGGGGCCGCGTGATGCCAGTGGGAGGCGTCAAGGAAAAGGCGCTCGGTGCGGTCCGTGCCGGTTTGAAAACGGTCCTTGTTCCGGAGAAGAACAACAAGGATCTGAGCGAAATGCCCAAAAGCGTGAAAAAGAAACTGAAATTCATCAAGGTCAAGGACCTGGACCAGGTGGTGGATCTGGTCTTCGAGCAGGACACAAACAAGTGAAAATTCTTGCCGTCAGCACTGCGGAAGCCCTCTGCAGCGTCGCCTTCATGGAAGACGGCCGGCTTGTGTGTGAGGAATCCTGGCTCGACCGCCAAACCCATTCCAAACGGCTGATGGACATGATCCGGCATCTTCTGGAAAACCGGGCCGGGGTCGAAGCAAAGGATATGGATGCGTTTGTGGCGGCCCGGGGCCCGGGAAGCTTTACAGGCCTCCGTATCGGGATCAGTGTGGCAAAGGGGCTTGCCTGCGCGGCATCCGGGCCGGCTGTGGGAATCGCCAGCATGGACGGGCTGGCATATCAGTTCTCGGCGGCGGACCTGCCTATTGTCACTTTGATGGATGCAAGGCGATCCGAAGTGTATGCATGCCGGTACCGGTTTTCCAGGGGCGAGCTTGCGGAAAAGGGACATCCATACGCCCTTTCTCCTTCCGATCTGCTTGACATGACGGACGAAGAGACCTTGTTTGTCGGGTCCGGCGCCGTCGCTTACAAGGAATTTCTGGCGGACCGGCTCAAGGAAAAGGCCCGGTTCGTTCCGGCGAGCCACAACCATATCAAGGCGGCAGCCCTTGCAATTCCCGTATTCAATGATCCCGGCCTTTTGAAACAGGAAACGGACACCCTGGTGCCGGAATACATCCGAAAACCGGATGCCGAGGTCAATTTCGGGGACTGTTGACAATCAGGCGATTTTCTGGTACATGAATCATTGATGTAAAAGAAAAGAGAAATAAAATCCATGGGTTTGCTGAACTGGCCTGTAAATTCATATTTGCCTGTTGCGGTTCCGGGAGTGAAATTCATTGCTGCAGCGGGAATGATTACAGGAATTTTTTTTTATACCGGGCCTTTATGGGCGGCGATATTCTGCCTGCTGGCGACCGGCTTTATCTGCTGGTTTTTCCGGGACCCGGAAAGAGAATTCTCCGGGCCCGAGAATGCGTTGCTATCGCCTGCCGACGGCAGGGTCATCCGGATTGACCAGGTGGAAGAGGGCGAGTACGTTGATTCGGCCATGCGGAAAGTCAGCATTTTCATGAACGTGTTCAATGTACACGTGAACCGGGTTCCGTTCACCGGAACCGTGCAGGAGGTGCAGTACACCCCTGGCAAATTTATCAACGCATCCTTTGATAAGGCATCCGAACACAACGAACGAAACGCACTTGCCATAAAGGCGGACAGCGGGTCCGTATACAAAGTGGTGCAGGTGGCCGGGCTGATCGCAAGACGGATTGTATGCAAAACCGAGAAGGGGAGAGCACTTCGGAAAGGGGACCGCTACGGAATGATCAGTTTCGGCTCCAGACTCGATCTGTATCTGCCCCCGGATACAAAAATCGCGGTTTCCATCGGACAGAAAGTCAAGGCGGGCACATCAGTGGTCGGGTTTATGAATGAAAGCACCGGAAGGGATGCAAAGAATGATGAAAGCCCACGAACAGAGGCAGCAGACGATCCGGTGTAACCTGGAGCGGATTTAAATGCCGGTCGGTTACCGGGCACAGGACGTGACCGGTTCCGGCATTTTCCTCGGAGCAGCCCTGGAAGGGCTGATAGAATGAGCGGAAGGTTATGCCGGTTCGGCTACTGCCGGTACCTTGGCACGGACTTTCAGACAAAAGGAGAAATGACTCCACATGCAAAAGGAAAACATCAAAAAGGGAATCTACATACTTCCCAACCTGTTCACCTCCATGAACATGTTCTGCGGATATTACGCAGTCCTTGCGGCGGTGAACGCCAGGTACGAACAGGCTGCCGTCTCCATTCTGATCGGTGCCGTGTTCGACCTTCTGGACGGGAAGATCGCACGGGCCACCCATACCACCAGCCGGTTCGGGATCGAGTATGATTCCCTTGCAGACCTGGTTACGTTCGGGCTTGCCCCGTCTCTTTTGATGGTATTGTGGGTGCTCGAACCCATCGGACGGCTCGGCTGGCTTGCCGGATTCCTTTTTGCGGCCTGCGGGGCGCTTCGGCTTGCCCGGTTCAATACCACCGTGGAAGTCAAGGATAGCGGAAGCTTTGAAGGCCTGCCCATTCCGGCGGCCGCCTGCATGAATGTGGCCGTGGTCATGCTGTTTTCGCGCCTCGGCGCCGACCCGGAGCCGTACAGGCTGGTGATTCTTTTCATGCTGTATGCACTTTCATTCTGCATGGTGAGTTCTTTCGGGTACAAGAGCTTCAAAAATATCTCCCTTTTCAACCGAACCCGGTTCAACTGGCTGGTGGGGGCTATTCTGGTCCTGATCACGGTTGCGTACGAGCCCTGGCTGGTTCTTTTCGCGGTCATGTCGGTCTATGTGATCTCCGGACCGGTTCTTGCTCCGTTTCACCATCATGAAGAACGGGAAAGCCGGGAAGAAGTGGGGTTGTAACAAAATAAGCGTGTAACCGTTCACGGCTTGAAACTTGAAATTCGAAAGTAGAAATTGGATTGAATGCGTTCATCAACAGTACAAAAGCATGAAGGCCAAATTTCCAATTTCTATTTTCCAATTTCAACGTTCCGTGAACGGTTACGATTAATTCAAGAGTTGAAATCAATGGAAAAAACCGTGAACTGTGAACCGATAACCGTGAACGGATTACACAAGCGTGTAAAGGAGTGGCGATAAATGGCAGACAAAACAATTGACGTAGTGGTTGCGGGTGCAACCGGGGCGGTGGGCCGGCAAATACTCACCTGCCTGGAAGAGCAAAAGTTCCCCGTCAACAATATCAGATTGCTGTCCTCGAGCCGGTCGGCCGGAACCGAACTGACCTTCAACGGGCAGCGGATCACGGTTGAAAAAATGGAAAAGGATTCTTTTAAAGGGTATGACCTGGCCCTGTTTTCAGCCGGCGGAAATACCAGTAAAGAGTTCGCCCCGGTCGCAGCCGAGGCCGGGTGTGTGGTGGTGGACAACTCCAGTGCATGGCGCATGGACCCCGAGGTGCCCCTTGTGGTGCCCGAGGTGAACCCGGATGCGGTGGCGGAATACCGGAACAAAAACATCATTGCCAATCCTAACTGCTCCACCATCCAGATGGTGGTGGCGCTTAATCCCCTCCATTCGGAATTTCGGATCAAACGGCTTGTGATTTCCACGTACCAGGCGGTTTCCGGCTCCGGGGTCAAGGCGGTGGAGGAACTCCATGAGCAAACCAAGTCCTGTCTGGAAGGACGGCCCGTCGAGACGGGCGTGTATCCCCACCAGATTGCGTTTAACGCCCTGCCGCACATTGATGCGTTCCTGGATACCGGGTATTCCAAAGAAGAGATGAAAATGGTAAACGAAACCCGGAAAATCTTCGGGGATCATTCCATCGGCATTACTGCCACCACGGTCCGGATACCGGTTTTCAACGGGCATTCGGAATCGGTGAACATCGAAACCGAACGGCATGCCAGCGCTGAAACCGTGAGAGAGCTTCTCCAAAACGCTCCCGGTGTAGAAGTTCTGGATGATCCGGCAGGCGGGGTGTATCCCATGGCGATTTACGCCCAGGGAAAGGACACGACGTTTGTGGGGCGGATCCGGCAGGATGACAGCATTGAAAACGGGATTAACATGTGGATCGTATCGGACAATATACGCAAAGGGGCCGCCACCAATACGGTCCAGATCGGAAGACTGCTGGCGGATCAATATCTGTAGAAAGCCTTTTTAGAAGGGTTGTCAATTGAGTATGAAAAGAGAACGGAGAGTATAGCGTTGGAGAAAACACCCATAACAAAAGCAGGATACCAGAGTCTGAAAGAAGAGCTTACCCGGTTGAAAAGCGTGGAAAGACCGGAGAATATAAAGGCCATCGAGGTGGCCCGATCCCACGGGGATCTGTCGGAAAATTCCGAGTTTGATGCGGCAAAGGACAAACAGTCTTTCCTGGAAGGACGGATCGGGGAGCTTGGCTTTAAACTGGCAAACGCCGAGGTGATCGATCCGGCCAAAGTGCCCAAGGATGTGGTCCGGTTCGGCGGCACGGTCGTGGTGGAAAACGTGGACTCGGAAGAAGAGTTCGAGTACCAGGTGGTCGGGCCGGACGAGGCGGATATCGATCAGGGGAAAATATCAGTATCCTCCCCGCTCGGCACAGCCCTTCTGGGCAAAAAGCCGGGAGACGAGGCCATTATCCAGGCCCCCGGCGGTAAACGGACATATGAAGTGATAGACATTTTATAAACCATGATGCAACAAAGCATCATAACCAAGCTTGAAACTTGAATGAGGCAGTGCCTTGTTTCTTGTATCTTGTTTCAAGTTTCTTGAAAATAAGGAGTCGGGTTTTGGCAAGAGTAACTATTGAAGATTGCCTTCAGAATGTAGACAACCGGTTCGCACTTGTACACCTTGCGGCCAAACGGGTACGCCAGGTGCGCGAAGGTGCCGAACTTACGGTAAAGTCAAAGAACGAGGATGTCGTGGCGGTTCTACGGGAGATTGCGGCGGGCCGTATCAAGCCCGGGAAACGGGATGAGCCTGAAGAAGAGTAAAAATGCCGTCGGCAGAGCAGTCCATGACTATGCCATGATCAGGGAAAACGACAGGGTGCTCCTGGCGGTTTCAGGGGGTGTGGACAGCATGGTCCTTCTGACACTGCTTTCCATCCTGAAAACCAGGGCCCCTGTCCGGTTTTCCATTTTTCCGGTGTATATCGACCCCGGGTTTGAAAACTCGTTTGCCGGAGAACTTGAAGGGTATGTCAAGGAAACCTTCGGGGATATCCGTATCGAATCCACCGATTTCGGCGTATACGCCCATTCCGAAGCCAACACGGAGAATCCGTGTTTTCTGTGTTCCCGCCTGAGAAGAAAACGCCTTTTTGAAATTGCAAAAGAGGAAGGGTGTTCCCGGATTGCACTGGGGCATCACAAGGATGACATCATTGAAACGCTGTTCATGAACATCCTGTATTCGGGCCGGATCGGCACCATGAAACCGAGCCAGCCGTTTTTCGACGACACCTTCCGGATCATACGGCCGCTTTGCTACCTGGAAAAGAACGAGATCCGGCGGTTCCATACGGACAGAGAGCTGCCCGAATTCAGCCATTCCTGCCCGAGCGAGCCGTCCTCGAAACGAAAAAGGGTCCGCAGGCTGCTCAATGAACTGTATGAAGAAAGCAGCCATATCAAGGGCAATATTTTCAGTGCCATGGGCAACGTATCTGACCAATATCTTTTAGAGCATACACTATGATTGATATTCAAAACCTGCCGGATGACAGGAACATTCCCATTGACAAGGTCGGTATTAAAGAGCTTAAATACCCCATAAAGGTACTGGATAAAACAAAAGGGCTGCAGTCCACCGTTGCCAGAATCAGCATGTATGTGGATCTTCCCCACCAGCAGAAGGGGACCCATATGAGCCGATTTATAGAGATGCTGGACATGTTCCGGAAACAGGTCTCCCTGGAATCCCTCACCAATATCCTGAAAGACCTCAAGCTCTCCCTGAATGCGGCCTCTTCCCATATTGAAATTTCCTTTCCGTATTTCATCAACAAAAAGGCACCGGTTTCCGGCACCACCGGCCTGATGGATTACAACTGTACCATTACCGGATCATCCGGCCCGGCCAACCCGCGCGACCTTGTCCTGACAGTGGCCGTGCCGGTGACCTCGGTCTGCCCCTGCTCCAGGGAAATCAGCAGATACGGCGCCCACAACCAGCGCGGCGAAGTACTGGTCAGCACCCGGTTCAAAAAACTGATCTGGATCGAGGACATTGTCAGCATCGTGGAGAAGTCCGCCTCGTGCGAACTCTTTTCGGTCCTCAAACGGGACGATGAAAAGTATGTCACGGAAAACGCCTACGACAACCCCATGTTCGTTGAGGACATGGTAAGAGAGGTGGCGGGCGCCCTGCTCAAGGATGACAACATCACCTGGTTTTCAGTGAGCGCCGAAAATTTCGAATCCATCCACAACCACAGCGCTTACGCATACATCGAAAGAGGGAAAATCTGACACCGGATGATCATTCCTGTAATATCCTTTTTTGCAGAGTCCTTTTCATTTTTTGCTTGATGGCGTGATAATGCCCGCCGTTCCGGTTGACCATGATCACAAACGGGTAAAGGGTATCGTCCGTTCCTTTGAAAAAGCCGGCCCGGGTTCTGACACCGGATAGAGTACCTGTCTTGAAGTATTCATTCCCTTTTTTCCTCAAAAGCCGGTGATACGGCTTGAATTTTTGTACAATCGAGATCATTTCCCGGCACGAGATCCGGTTTTCCCGGGAGATGCCGGAACCCTCAACCAGTTTGAAGCTTGCAAGCCCAAGCTCACCGGACAGATAATCGGATACCGCTTTAACTCCTTTTTCCAGAGTCGCAGGCGGCCCGGATTCCCTGGCGCCGATGGTCAACAGCAGTTGGTTGGCCATGAAATTGTTGGAATATTTCAATAGTTTCCGCACGATGACGTCCAGCGTGAAATCGGATCGGCGGGTAATAGAGACGGAAAGGTTTTCCGGCATGGTTCCCTGCAAAATTTCCCCGTCCACCCGGATACCGTTTTCTTCCAGGAAATGTCTGATCAGAAAACCGGGATACAACCGGCTTTTTTCCCGATCCAGAATGATCCTGCCTTTCTTGAGCCCGGTTTGCCGAACCTTTTCCATGACAAACGGCAAAAGCGGTGTCTGGGGTTCGGCACTGACATAATCCCGCCTTGATGAATCCCGTTTGAACTTCACCGTGTTGAAGTTCGCACACAAAGCCCCTGTAGGCGCGTCATACGGGTTCATGGAACCGCTTTTGCCTGGGACGGCTATGTCGTCCCTGAAGTAGGAGTTGTCCAGAACGATCCGGTCGATCCGTTGAATACTCCGCTCATGGAGCTTTGAGGCGGTTTCTCTGCAGAACGGCCGGATCTGCTCGGAGATGAACAACGGATCACCGAATCCCTTGATATAAAGCGTGCCGGTGGATTTCTCAAATGCCGCTGTCGTTTTGTACCGAAAGTCTTCACCAAGAGAATGAAAAGCTGCGAGCGAAGTAGCGATTTTCAGAATGGAGGCAGGGATCAGCTCCCGGTCGATATTGTTTTCATACAGTATCGTTCCGTCACCGCGGGCAAGCATTGCCGCCGTCCCTATACCGGCGGATGAAACAGGTACCAGGAGAAACAGCAAAACGATCACAAGTCCTGTCGAAATAACGCCTATTGCCCTGTATTTTCTTTTGGATACAAACAACGCTTAGAATCCCCAAAATTGCATAAAATCAAATATGTCTCGCTGGACACAAAGAAGTATGCAAGTCCCGGTCAGAGGCAGCAGACGATCCGGTATAACCTGGAGCGGATTCAAATGCCGGTCGGTTACCGGGCACACGATGTGACCGGTTCCGGCATTTCCCTCGGAGCAATTCATGGATGATTTGTGAGAATGAGCGGAAGGTTATGCCGGATCGGCTGATGCCGGGAATATGGCACGAACTTTCACATACAATAAAATTCCCTGTACCCTTTATACGTCATGTACAGATCCGCCTTGCCGGCGATTTCAAACGGCGAATGCATTGCCAGAAGCGCAGGCCCGCAGTCCAGGATGTCCATGCCGAGCTCGGCCAGAAATTTGGCCAGGGTTCCGCCCCCGCCCTCGTCGATTTTCCCGAGCTCTCCGGTCTGCCACAGTATGTTGTGCTTGTCGAAAAGGTTCCGGATCAGCCCCACGAATTCGGCGCCTGCGTCACTGGCCCCGGCTTTTCCACGGGCGCCTGTGAACTTGGTGATGCAGATCCCGCGTCCCAGTCTGGCTGCATTGAGTTTCTCGTGCACCTCCTTGTAGTCCGGATCCATGGCCCCGTTTACATCCGCGGAAAGACACCGGGAATTCATCAGACACTTGCGCAAGGTCCGACTGTCCGTGGGTTCGTTGTTCATGAACAGAAGATCGGACAGAAAGTCTTCGATAAAACCGGACTTGGCACTGGTGGTGCCTTCACTGCCGATTTCCTCTTTGTCAAAAAACAGGGCCGCCGAAGTCTGGTCCACTCCTTCAAGAGAGGTGAGCGCTTCGAGTTGGGAAAATGCGCAGATCCGGTCGTCCTGGCCGTAGGCACCGATCATGGAGCGGTCGAACCCGACGTCCTTTGCCTTGAACGCAGGAACCGCCTCAAGCTCGGCACTGACAAAATCCGATTCCACCATCCCGTACTGATCGTAAAGCAGCTTGAGAACCCCGAGCTTGAACCGCTCTTTGATTGTCTCGTTTCCAAGGGGCATGCTCCCGCAGAGCAGGTTGAGTTTTTCCCCTTCAAACGCCTCTGACACTTTTTTGGATCCCTGCTGATTTCCGGCCAGATGGGGCAGCAGATCGGATACCGTAAACACCGGGTCGCCATCCGCCTCGCCAATACAGATGTCGATTGATGACCCGTCTTTCTTCACAACAATGCCGTGCAGGGCCAGCGGGATGCTCAGCCACTGGTATTTCTTGATGCCGCCGTAATAGTGGGTTTTCAGAAAAGCCAGATCCAGATCCTCGTAAAGAGGGTTCTGCTTGAGATCGAGCCGGGGCGAGTCAATATGGGATGCAATCACGTTCGCACCGGACCGGACGCTGTTTTTGCCAAGAACGGCTGCAGCCACGCATTTGTTTTTTAAAACCTTGTAATATTTTTTGTGGATGGCGGGCCGCTGTTTGTCCAGCACATCATCCATGTTGACAAACCCGCTTTTCTCCAGGGTCTGACGAATCTGCTCCACCGCTTCCCGCTCGGTTTTGCCGTTGTCCAGGAACGCCTTATACCGCTCCGCCTGCCGGAAAGCCGCATCCGTTTCCGCCTTTTTCAAATGGTCAAATATATTGGTCTCTTTTTTTGTGATTTCCTTTTTAAGCTTTTCGATCTCTTTTTTATTCATCTGATGGATTCCCTTTCCTGAATTTCGGTTAACAGACGCAAATAGTAAAACAATATCCGCAAATTGTAAATCATTCCGGAAACAAATTTGTTCACATGAAACCCGGGGAATTTAATAAAGGAAACCGAACAGCCAGAGGGGGATTTTGGGGCCGAAGCCTGTTTCAATTTCATCTGCGGCGATAAAGGCATTGTCGATCCCCTTTATCTGTCCATTCCCCTTGTTTTTCCCCCCTACTTCAAAGGTGAATTCCTCATTGACCAGAAAATCGCCTTTATCCGCGGTTTTGACCGGCTGCTCGAACTGGGAGGGCTGATGAGTATGTGCGTTTAGCAGTTGATTTACAAAAAAGGTTTCCCGTAACGTTCCGACGTGAGTCTTATCTGTCAGAGTGTGGGAGAGGTTGGGGTTTTCCAGGTAGATTTTATCCGGCTTTGAAAGGATTTTGTAACCGCTCTTTCCATCTCTGACCAGGTTTAAGACTCTTGCCTGATACAGGCTTTCAATGTATTCATAGATTTTGGGCCTGGATATTTCGGTTCCGGCCGAAAGTTTCTGTATGTTGACCCGCGAGGGGGCACTTAAAGCGAGAAATGCGAGCAGTTTTTTCAGCTTGCTTATTTGACGCAGGTCGATGCGCCGGGATTGGGGGAGATCCGTTTCAAGCACATGATTGATTACATTGGCCAGTTTTATGGAGTAGACTTCCTTCCCTTCCAGAAAAAATGGATAATATCCGTATTGCAGATAATTTTTGAAGTGTTCCAGCGGCCGGATGCCGGCGTTGATTTTTCGGGCGTGCGCGGCATGCTCCTGGAGTAAATTGCCGAGCGGTAGCGCCTGGAAATATTCGCCCTGCTCAAAATACAGAAATTCCCTGAACGAGAGACCGTGAAGACAGTACATTACGGCACGTCTGCTGAGATCTGCATTCTGGTCCTGTATTTGCAAAACGCTTGACCCTGAAAAGATGATTTTCAGCTCCGGACAGGAATCATACAGAGTTTTGAGATGGGCGGCCCACAGGGGGTACTTGTGGACCTCGTCCAGGAGTAAAATACGGCCGCCGTATTCGTGAAACTGTCTGCCGAAATCATGAAGAGAAAGGGACTGGAACCGGGGGTGATCGACTGAGACGTAAAGTACTTTCTCCGTCCCAGGGGGATAGCTTGCCAGATACTGGAGCATCATCGTGGTTTTTCCGGTGCCCCGTGCGCCCAGAATACCAAGGCATCGGGCGGACCAGTCGATCTTTTCGTAAAGATACCTTTTTGTGCTCGGCAAGTTTCGAAGCCTTGCTTCTTGTTCAGCAAACCAGTATTCCATTGTGACTCTCTCTGCTAATAATATTTGTAAAATCTAATTAACATTGTTTCTCCGAAAATGTCAACTCCAATTAACATTTTTGCGGGGTGTATGAAATATTGTTTTGAAAAGCTGGACTGAAAGAGCTATGCGGTAGGGTGCATGGAAGACGTTCCAAAAGATAGGGCAGGGGCTCTAAAGGTTGTTAAGGGCCATAAGCTTAATTGGTAAAGAAAATAAGAAAGTCTGAAAACAATTGTTTTACCCGGTCTTTGAATTCCAGTTCATCCCAACGGTCCGGAAATGCAGTCGGGCTGAACACCACTTGAAAGCTTGCCTCAAACCGCCCGGTTTCCTTGTTGTATTGTCGTGTCACCAGTTTGACAGGGGTTTTGACCGCACCCTCGTAACTGACCACCGTGTCCGAATCCCTGGATGTAACGGATTTCAACCCTTTGTCCCGCAGCAGTCGCTTCAGCGCATCCCTCTTTGCCAGAAGGGTAAGACGATCCACAGTCGTTTCAGGAGAGGACCCGGGCACGGCAGATATTACCCCTTTTGCCGCAACCGGTGAAAAATTTTCCGCCCGGAACTCGTTTTCCGCCGGCACCATGGTCAGGTTTGAATCCACTAACCTGTTCCCGGAGGACTTGATATCATATCGTACATAGTAATGCCGGATCTCTTCATTGGCCTGCATAAGGCAGGGCTGAGCCACCAGACAGCAAATCAGCACAAAAAGAAGGCTGCGGAAAATATAAATTTTGCAAAATCCAGGCATGTTTTTTGTATTCCGTCTTTTAAAAGCTAAAGTTCCTCAAATCAGGTGACGACTTTATGAGTACCATAAAAATTCTGTTTTGACCATTGATTTGACGTATTCAAACCATAGAACCACAGGAAGGAAAAGATGAAAAAGACAAGCCTTTTGTTCATGTCCGCAGCAGTTGCCCTGGTTTTTCTTTCGGGATGCACCGGTTCGAATTTTACACTGGGGGAACCCACGCCCAAAGTGATCGGGGAGACCGGCAAACAGGAAGACCACAAAGTGGTGACCTTCAATGTAATCGGGAAAGGACTGGAGCCGGAAAACGCCCTTACCAGAGGCGAGGCCAAGCTCCAGGCCGAACGGGCCGCAGTGGCGGACGGATACAGGATGCTGGCTGAAAAGCTGAGAGGTGTGTACGTGGACGCCTACATGGAAACCGGACAAGGGACCGTGAATTATGACATGATCCGCACCCACACCCAGGCCTGGCTGAGAGGCGCTGAAGTCCTCCAGGTCAGTGAAGGCGAATACGGCATTACAAAGGCCCGCATGCGTCTGAGCGTCAATTTCACCAAAAAAGGCATGGTATGGTGGCCTGTCGGGGTCAGCCAGGGATGATTTTTAAGGGGGAGGTTTCATGAAACGCCGTATTTCGATTTATCAAGTGATCGGCCTGTTTTTTGCCGGGTTGGCCTGTACCGTATTGTCCGGCTTCGAGCCGGCCCTTGCAGAGCAAAGGCAAGTCGGAAACATGATCATCAGTGACTATAAACCTTTGTCCGATGCCCAACAGGCAAAAAAGCTGGAAAAAAGGATCAACACGCTGGACAAACGTATTCTTTATTTTCAGGATGAACTGGACTGGCTGGAACTCAAAATCAAACATTTTCGGGATGCCAACCGAACGGTGCCGCATGATCTTTCCAGATCCATACAGTTCAAAAAGGAAAAGATCGCCATCCTGTCCCGGATGAAACAAACACTGGCGGAAAAGCGGGCGGATATTCAACCGGTGTCCTCCCAATCTGTGAAAAAAGAGCGGGAAATTCAAGAAAAGGCAACACCAGAGGCAAAACCAGAGCCTGATGCGCGTAAAGACTCCGGCGAAAAGAACAAAAAACAGGATAAGGCGAAAACGCCTGAAATAGAGAAAAAAACAGCCCTCAAAACCGCATCCCGGAAGCCCAGACCAGCCGAAGAGGACCCTGAATCCAAAGCGGACGACTGCGACCTGGACAAAGCAGCCCTTGTCCGGCATATCAAAAAAGAAAACCTGGAAGACTGGGTCCGGGTGGTCGAGGACGGCCCTTGCCTGAAACTCGATACCACACTGCCCATCCTGTTTTCCACCGGAAGCGCACGGATTGCAGAAGAGTACAAACCCTTTTTCGAACGATTCGCAAGCTTCCTGGACACCTACGACGTCCGGGTACTGGTAAACGGATATACCGACCCCGATCCCATCAATACGGAAAAATACCCCACCAACTTTGAACTCGGTGCCGCCCGGGCTGCAAACGTGGTCCACGAGATGGTCGGATACGGGTTGAAACCCTCCATCTTCCATATAGGATCCACCGCAGAGCACCGCTTTGAAGCCAAAGGACGATCCCAAAGAAAATCCATGGAGCGCAAAGCCGAGGTCACTGTAATATTTACAAGCTGAAGTAGTCCTTGCCCGGTTTTTTATTGACTTTTGCCCCCTTCTCATGGAAGAGTTTTTC
Source organism: Desulfarculaceae bacterium (assembly GCA_021737205.1). Classification (GTDB taxonomy): domain Bacteria; phylum Desulfobacterota; class Desulfobacteria; order Desulfobacterales; family Desulfobacteraceae; genus JAIPEK01. The sequence continues at coordinate 2,192 of JAIPEK010000007.1, read as the reverse complement.
CGCAACTTAAATGGAAAAACTCTTGACTGACAGGGAGGTCAGATGAACACAAATGATGAAAAAACACCTGCCGCTCCCTATCGAAATGGAAAAGGCGCGCCTGCGTATTCAAGGCCATAAGGCTGCCTCCGCCCTTGAAGAAAAAAGACTTGAGGGACTCAAAGCGAAGATGGACAGCGATATCAAAACACTTCAAAATCAAATCCGGGAAAAACAGATCGAAAAGCAGGGTATCCAACTGGACATACAAACTGCAGAGGAAATGACGGAGAACTCAAAACCCACGCAGATCCTTTCGCCTGCACAGGTTTCCGACAAACCGGTCAACGGCATGGATTATAAACTGATCGCTGTCCTGGGCCTGATTTCCGGTCTTTTTATAGGCGTGTTCGCCGCGTTTGTCCTGGAATTCTGGCAAAACAACAAACAAAAGATCATCCGGTCCGACAGTAAAAAATCCCTTGCATTATAATTTCAGGTAAGATAAAAAGTTCAGGTCATGAACGCTATCATTGACAAAGCTGATATCCATATCAGCAACAAAACCAGTGCAAATTCAGTCGGTTCCGGGGAAAACCCCCATGTAACCGAAGGAGCGGAGCTATACTCAACCGCCCCTGAACCCCCTACAACTTAACCCTTAACACTTAACACTTGCATGGGCCACCACGATCTGTTTTTTAAAAAGGTATTTTCATCCCGTGAAAATGCCGCCGACTTTGTCCGGCACACCCTTCCGCCTGAATTAGTGGCAGAGATGGATTTTAATACACTTGCCATTGAAAAAGGGTCTCATGTGGATGCAGTTTTGGCGGAAAATTTTTCCGACACTGTTTATACCTGTGAGTTTTCCGGGACTCAGATCAAAATAGCTCTGTTGTTTGAACATAAAAGCGCCCCGGACAACAATCTGCCTTTTCAGCTTCACCGGTACATGGGCAATCTCTGGAAAAACAGCACCCAACAGAAGCAACCCAGATTACCTGTAATCCCCATTGTGCTCTACCATGGCCGGGCACCCTGGACTCCGGGTACCCTGATTTCCGGATTTACAAAATGGCCTGACGCTGTAAAACCTTATATCCCTGATTTTGAGTTTGTCTTTGTCGATCTTTCCGCTTATTCCAACGATGCAATAAAAACAAGCGTTTTTAAGGTGGCCTCACTGAGGATCGCCTTGCTTGTCATGAAAAATATTTTTGATCAGCAGAAACTGGAACATCACCTGACCCAATTTTTAGAGATCGGCCGGGCCTATTTCCAGGAAGCCCGGGGATTGAAATTCCTTGAAACTGTGTTACATTATATATTACAGGTGACTGAGATCGAACCGGAAAGCGTGGCCGAATCGGTTGCCTGTATTTCAGAAAAAGGGAGGGACATTGCCATGACAACTGCAGAAAAACTCAGACAAGAAGGCATGCAGAAAGGCATGCAGAAAGGCATGCAGAAAGGCAGACAGGAAACTATGACCGCAATGGTTCGCAATGCCGGTGAAAAAGGACTGTCTGAAGAAATGATCGCTCAGATCACCAACCTCGATATTGCACTGGTCCGAAAGATACTCAACAACGAGCCGGTTGATATCCCCCTGCACCTGCTGTCAGGCAGTGACCAGTAGCCTGTAAAGTTCAAAGGATCGGAACGCGGATCAGCCCCCCGATTTTATTCGATTTCTCCATATCGCCAAAGGCTCTGCTGCAGAATTGAGAACGCAACTATACATTGCAAACAAAGTAGGCCTGCTTACTTCTGATACGAAAAATGAACTCGTCAGCGAGCTAATACAAATATCATCCATGCTCCAAGGCCTGATAACCCACAACAAATCCTAATTCCCCTCTAACCTTAACCCTTAAAACTTAACACTTAACACTTAAATCATTGAAAAACCAGTTTGACAACCAGGTCCGCCTTCAGCTTCTCAACCTGCTGAAGAACAACCCGAACCTCACCCAGCGCGGAATGAACCGGCAGATGGGCGTGAGCCTGGGAAAGATCAACTATTGCCTTAATACATTATCGGAAAAAGGCATGGTCAAAGTAGAATACACCCCGACCTTGCCCGTATTCATGAAATTTAAAAGGAACCGGATCGGGTAAAAGCGATCAAGGCATCAGTTTTCAATGAGCTTGTTATAAGAAATGCTTTTAAAACAATTGCAAGATATTATTAATTCGGGCGAAGGCCT
>JAIPEK010000006.1 GCA_021737205.1 Desulfarculaceae bacterium | reverse complement strand
GACCTGGAGGCGGATCTGGGGATCGACACGGTGAAGCAGGTGGAGATTTTCGGGAACGTGGCCACGAAGTTCGGTTTTGAAGTGCCCGAGGATTTGAAACTGCGGGATCTGAACACCATATCGAAACTGGCTGACTATATCACTTCGAAAACGGGTCCGGCACAAGCTGCACCTGCCGGAGAAGCCGGGGAAGCGGAAAGTACGGGTACGGTGGAAGCTGCCTCGTCAGCCGGGGATATCGCGGACTCTGTCAAGCAGATCATTGCTGATCAGACCGGTTACACCACGGACATGCTGGAGGCGGAACTGGATCTTGAGGCGGATCTGGGGATCGACACGGTGAAGCAGGTGGAGATTTTCGGGAACGTGGCGACGAAGTTCGGTTTTGAAGTGCCCGAGGATTTGAAACTGCGGGATCTGAATACCATAACGAAACTGGCCGAATATATCGCCTCCAAAGTCGGCGGCCCGGATGATACCCCGCCTTCCGGCGGACCTTCAGGGGACAAAGACACACCGGATGCTTCTTCGGACAAGGCGGGAGAAAAGCAGGAGAGCGAAATCAAGCGGCTGGTGCCCGGGGCGGTGCCGGAACCGATGCCGGAATCGCAGATTCTGTCCTTTGAAAACCGAAAAGTCGTGCTGACGGCGGACAACGCCGGGATTGCGGAAAAGACGGCCCGTCGCGTCAAGCAGGACGGCGGCACCGTTATCGGCCTTGCAGAAGGGATTATCGATGCAGGCTTTTGCGATGAGACCATAGAGGCGGATTTCTCCACCGATGAAACCACGGCCAAAAGCGTGGAAATCCTTTTAAAGGAGCACCCGGATTTTGCGGGTTTTATCCATCCGGCACCGGCGGATTTGTTTTTTGATCCATCCGAGCATTCCGGCGAAGCATCGGATAAAGCTGTCCGCACGTTTTTCCTTCTGATGAAGGGTCTCCGGGAAACACTGGAGAAAAACCGCGCTTTTGTGGCGTGCCTGTCCATCAATTCGGTGGTCTTCCCCTACGTGGATGACACCCTGGATGTGGAACCCGCGTTTGCCGGTATTTCCGGCATGATGAAAACCCTTGCCAAGGAGATGCCGTCCGTTCGGTTCAAGATGGTGGATTTCTTTGCAGGCAGCGGCTCGGAAATCACGGACACTCACGTGGATCACTTCCTCAGGGAGATCCGGTCCGAAGATCAGAAGGTGGAAACCGGATACAAAGAAAGCGAAAAGTTCGCTCTCCGGCTGTATGAAACGCCGGTTGAACCGGAATCCCCCGCCGGACCGGTTGTAAAGGCCGATGATACGGTTGTTGTGACCGGCGGCGCCCGGGGCATTACATACGAGATTCTCAAACAGATGGTCGACAAGTACCGGACCGATCTTGTGATCATGGGCAGAAGTCGGGTCGATGAGGTGGACCAGGCCTTTCTTGAAGAAGGACTTACAGAATCGGATGTCATGCAGCGCCTCAAGCAAAAGATGCCGGACGCCAAACCCCTGGAACTGAAAAAGGAGGCCGGCCGGATTCTGCATCTTGTCCAGTCAAAAAAGAACATCCAAACCCTGAAATCCAAAGGGGTCAACGTTACCTATCTGGCAGCGGATGTCACGGACGCCGAATCGGTGGAAAAGGCCCTGGCATCCTTTGACCGGATCGACGGGGTGGTCCATGCCGCAGGCGTGGAAGAGAGCCTGCCGTTTGCCAGAAAGGACACGGCCTCGTTTGAAAAGGTATTCAACACCAAAGTAAAAGGATGCCGCCATGTCATGCAGGCCCTAAAAGACCGGGGTGTGCGGTTTCATCTCGGGTTTTCCAGCGTCACCGCCAAATTCGGTAATGAAACCCAGGCCGATTACACGTCTGCCAATGACATGCTGGCAAGAATGCTGCAGAAAGAGAAGAACGACCGAAACACCGTGTGCAAGGTCATGGACTGGACCGCCTGGGAAGGTGCGGGCATGGCCACGGATGAGACCGTGAAAAAGGTGCTCACCGAAAGGGGACTCAAATTTTTGCCCTTAGAGGAGGGCATCCGCTTTTTCATGGACGAGATCCGGGATGCCGGCACACCCGAGGCGGTGTTCTCCGGGCTTGACTACTCGTTTGACAGGGACGGGCTTCTCGGTATAGCCCCGTTCCTGGATTCAGTGGAACGGGAAACCGAAAACGGCCGGGTGTTCAACCGGAAGCTCGACATTACCCGGGACCGGTTTATCCTCGAGCATGCCATGGAAGACACCCCGGTATTCCTGGGAGCCACAGGCGTGGAAACCATGGCCGAAGCTGCCATGTACGACACGGGCGGATCCGTCTCGCTCAGTGAAGTGCGGAATTTCGAGATCCCATACGGGATCAAGCTGTTGAAAAAGCGGCCCAAAAAACTGATGATCCATGCCGAGAAAAAAGAGGGAGAAGGGCAGTATCAGGCGTATGACTGCCGGATCACCTCTCTTGTGGAAAACCACATGGGACAGGTGGTGGGAGAGCCCAAACTGCACTATACCGCCGAATGCGTGTTCGCCGAATCCCGGCCCGAGCAGAAAACGGTGGAATTTCCCGAATTCACCAAAGTAGAGTCGGAGACCCATATACCGGAGCTTCTGTATCATCCGCAAAGGCTGTTTATGGACGGCCCGTTCCGGACGATCCGAGACGTTCTTTCCTTTGACGGAAATACACTGGTCACCCGGATCTGCGATCAAAGCGAGGACGAGTTTTTCGCCCACTGCAGCCGGCCGGACTTCATCGTGAACGTGGCCCTGCTTGACGGCATGTTCCAGACCGGCGGCGCGTTCGAGTTCTTCACCGACAGTATGGTGGTTCTCCCGTACCGGATCGGCAGCCTCAAGGTGTATGACAGCGGAACGAAATTCAGGGAGTATCTCTGCATGACCACCCGGACCACGTCCGACGAAGAGACGGATACGTTCCACATGACCCTTGCCGATGAAAACGGCGGATGCATCATGGAGCTTTTTGATTTTCAGATGGTCAAGCTCCACAAGCTCGAAGAGCAGTACCGGATCAGGAATCTTGTACAAACCCGCACCCAAGCCGAAGCCTGATCACCCCTGCGGGGCGGGACCATCCGGTTCCGCCCCGCCCTCTTTATCGATGAATCCGATAATCGAGTTGTTTGGATTCCGGGGCAGTTGGGTAAAAATTCCGGGAGAGTTTATCTGGTTGGAAAAAGCTTAATGAGCTTCAGCCTCTTCGGGGCCTATCGGTTCAAAATTTATACTGACTTTGCAATCCAGAGCGGCAGCGTATCTGTTAATCATATCAAATGTGGGCAGCTTGGCTTTTTCTCCGCATTCCATGCGGGAAATGTTGCTTTTCTTGGTATTCATTCTTTTTGCAATATCGGCCTGCGTTAATCCCTTTGCAAGTCTCATTTCAATAAGCTTTCTTCGGATTTCATAAACCGGAATAAGTTCTTCATACTTTCTTTTTACTTCCGGTTTTTCAAGGGCTTCTTCTTTAAATTCCTTGAAAGACGGTCTTTTGTTCCTGTTTGTTGAGCTCATCGTCAGCCACTTTTCTCCTTTTTTTTAATATAACAGAAAAAAGACCTGCCTGCGCCCTCTTCTCCGGATGCTGTTATCTCAAAAAGTCCTCTTTGTCCACTCATTGATTTGGTATGGGGCTTGCCCAAATTTGGTCCGAATTCTTCAATGAGATTAATTATATGTAATAAGTTTGCCAGTATCCCCGGTGGAAAATTATAGGTTTCTTTATAAACTTTTTTATTAAAGAATGTGATTTCCCATTTCTTATTTGTTTCCGTCAATCCGATTCCTTTTGTTGAATTTGCAGCATTTAACCTCCACCGTCCCAATAAGTTATCATTTTTGATAACCATGTCAACCTTTTTTGTGTTCCAGTACCGAGAATATTATTAGGACAGTCGCACAATCCCTGTTACACAATGCTTGTCTCTTGACACGGCGGATTCGGAGGAGGTATAAAATTTGTAATGATGTAAATTTCAAGAAGGGAGACCGGGGTTTGCCCACCACCATATTACCCGGTGAAAGAACCGTCTTTGATAGACGATTTTTCGTCACCGGAGCCGATGATCGGCCTTGGATAAGACAGCATGATTTACAATGAGCTACTTGAAAAATACAACCGTTTGCTTCATGAAAACAGCAGGCTGAAACAAGAAAATCGTCAACTAAAAAGACAGCTATGTCAGCCGGAACCGGAATCGTCACCCAACCAAGACTCGAAAGCAAAAATAGAACGAAATATACTTGAGATTGAATCGAGTCAAGGCAATTGTTGTTCAGGTGTGGACCACACTTCGGATTCCGCCTCCAAGATTCATCTGTTCATGTCGCTTTTCAAAGGCCGTAAGGATGTATTCGCAAAGTGGTGGAAGAATGAAAAGAAGGGGATTTCAGGGTATTCGCCAGTCTGCTTGAACCAGTGGCGCGCGGGGATTTGCGGAAAACCAAAGATTCCTTGTACTAAATGTGAACATAAATTGTACGCATCTTTGGACGAAAATACCATTGAGAATCATTTGAGAGGAAATATCGTTGCCGGTATTTATCCAATGCTGTCGGATGAAACGTGTTCCTTTCTGGCAATGGATTTTGACGAAGCAGACTGGCAAAAAGACATCTGTGTTGTCAGAAAGGTCTGCACTGAATTCAATATTCCCGTTGCTGTGGAACGGTCGCGGTCCGGTCAGGGCGGTCATGTCTGGTTTTTATTTGAAAACCCTGTTTCCGCTGCTTTCGCGCGCAGATTCGGCTCCGCACTGCTCACCCGTGCCATGGGAGAAAGGCACGAAATTCAATTCAAATCATATGACCGGTTGTTCCCCAGTCAGGACACCCTTCCCAAAGGCGGATTAGGAAATCTGATAGCATTGCCGCTGCAAAAAGCGGCAAGGGAAAACAAAAACAGTGAATTTGTGGATGAACATTTTAAGGCCCATGATGACCAGTGGGCATTTCTATCCTCTGTCTGGAAAATTTCAGAAAATTTTCTTGAGGATCTTGTTTCAAATCTCTGTCCCGGCCATGAGCTGGGTATATTAAAAATCGATGAAGAAGCGGAAGAGGAAAAGCCATGGGAAGTCAGTAAAAATAAAGTTCAATTACAAAAAAATGATTTTCCCGGGCAGATGGACATCGTTAAAGCAAATATGCTGTTTGTTCCAAAGGCGGGCCTCTCACAAAAAGCATTGAACCGGATAAAACGTTTTGCATCTTTCAAAAATCCGATGTTTTACAAACAGCAGGCCATGCGTTTGCCGACCTACGGGCATTCGAGAGTTATCTGTTGCGCGGATGAAACAAAGGCGTATCTGTGTCTGCCTCGAGGATGCGAGATTGAATTGACGGAGGAGCTTCAAGCAACAGGGACAGAAGCCCGGGTTATTGATAATTGCAGACAATGAATTTCGAAATCAGCAGATTGTCCAAGATGTGCTGAAAAATTATCAGCAAGGCAGAAACTGCCTTGTTTTGTCCCTCAGAACCGCTCATGTCCAATTGCTTGCAAAAATGCTGAGGGAAAAGATACCGGAAGTTATCACAATGACGGGCGGCATGGGGAAAAAAACAACCAGGGAAATCTTTCAGCGACTTGCAGATATCCCGGTGGAAAAGAGTATCATTTTGGTTGCAACCGGCCGTTTTATAGGGGAGGGGTTTGATGAACCCCGTCTTGACACCCTTTTTCTGGCGATGCCGATATCCTGGAAAGGAACTCTTCAGCAGTATGCCGGCAGACTCCACCGGTTTTTTGAAGCTAAAAAAGAAGTGCGGATTTATGACTATGTGGATATCCGGGTCAAGATGCTGGAGAAAATGTATCAGAAACGGCTGAACGGCAACGCTTCAATGGGGTATAAAGCCAAGGGTGAAGTAAACATGGATGAGCCCCTGGATATCATCTTTGATAAAGATAATTTTCTGCCTGTTTTTAATCAGGATATCGTGGCCGCTAAAAAAGAGATTGTTATTGTAAGTCCGTTTGTAAGAAAAAGACGTACTCAACAAATGCTCCGGCAACTGGAGGTCCCCGCAGAGAAAAATTGTCGAATTGTTGTCATCACCCGCCCTGAGGAGGATTTTAAATCAAAGGATCAACCCGCTTTGCAGAGGGTATTGGATCTGCTTGGCAATAACGGAGTCAGTGTCGTGTTTATGTCCAACATTCACCAGAAATTTGCTGTTATTGATCAGAAGATTGTATGGTACGGAAGTATTAATCTGTTGAGTTACGGCAGTGCCCGGGAAAGCATCATGCGGATTGAAAGCACCAATATCGCACATGGATTGATGAAAAGCGTAGAAAAGGCAGGATCTGAAACAATTTTATAGATCCTGACCTGACGTTGCGGTATCCGGACAGGATGCTTCTCACAGGGGCGGCGATTTCAACGGCGTTCAGTCCGGCTGTGGCCACCTGGTACAACAGGGGCTGGAACAGGTGATAGTTGTGCCTGTCAATGACCACCACCTCCACACCGGCTTTATTGCCAAGGGTTTTGGCGGCATTCAGCCCGAGAAAGCCGCACCCGATAATAACTACTCGTTTCATCATTTGCCTTTATTTTTTTACGGCCGATGCTCTTAATGTTGGGCGGGAAACCGGTTTTGTCAAGCAGGAAATGCAGCATATGGGAATTTGACGGGGTTTGCTTGACACTTGATATGCCGGTCTGCTACAGTTTACATCTAAAGCGTTGCATGCGGTTAATCCTTTCAGCAGGTGGATCATGAACGAATCTTATTCCTATCCAAAAGAGGGCAAAACCATTGCGGCCCATACCATTGACAACAGCAGGCTCGAAGGCAAAATCAACGTGGCCGGCAGGACAGTGGTAGAGCTTGTTAATGACGAAACATTCGATATGATCATGTACGATGTGGTTCGCAATGACCGGGACTCGATTCCCACGGTCCTTCTTTCCAAGCAGGGGGTCGCCTGGATCGATCCTGAGGGGAAGGCCGAGTCCCCCCTTGTGGCGGATAACCTGTACCGTCTGAAGATCCGGCTGTCCAGCGGCGAGTCCATCATCGGGGCCGTGGACATTTCCGGGTATGACCGGATGTCGGATTACCTGGTGCAGTATTCCGACTTCTTTTACGAGGTATTCGACTGCAGTGCCGCCGGAAAGAAATACCCGTGTCTGTACGTGTCGGTGTGCAATTCGATCTGGGTGGAGCCCATGGATGCATAAGGCGGCCCCGGCAAATCTTATCATGACCAAACGGAGTTGAAATGGCGGAACTGGACAAGGTATTCAAGGCGGGGGTGAGCAACAAGGCGTCTGATATCCATATTTCACCGGGCGAGCCCTTTATCCTCAGGCGTTTCGGAAAACTGATCAAGCTGAAATCCAAACCGTTGACTGCGGACCTTTCAGGAAGATTGATCCTCGAGCTTTTAAACGAAGATCAGCGCAAAGTCCTGGAGCGGGACCTCCAGCTCGATTTTTCATACGAGATTGAAAACCTGGGCCGGTTCAGGGGAAGCGCCATGATGCACCAGAACGGCATGAGCGCGGCTTTCCGCATCATTCCGCCGAGCATCCCCACACTGGAATCCCTGGGCCTTCCCGAAACCGCCACAAAGGTGCTGGACCACCACCAGGGCCTGATTCTGGTTACCGGCGCCACAGGCCAGGGAAAGACCACGACCCTTGCGTCCATGGTGAACTATATCAACGGGAACCGGGCCCATCACGTGCTCACAGTGGAAGACCCGGTGGAGTTCGTGCATCCCTTGAAAAAAGGAGTGGTGAACCAGCGGCAGATCGGCAACGACACCCTGTCCTACGGCAACTCCCTCAAGGCGGCGCTGCGCGAGGACCCGGACGTGATCATGATCGGTGAACTGCGGGACCTTGAAACGATTTCCCTTGCCATTGCCGCAGCTGAAACCGGGCATCTGGTCCTGGGCACGCTTTCCACCACCAACGCGCCCAAAACCGTGGACCGGGTCATTGACTCGTTCCCGCCCGGCGACCAGGCCCAGATCCGCAACACCTTGAGCGAGACGCTCCAGGCCGTGATCACCCAGCGCCTGATCCCGGGAATCAACAATGATAAAATGGAACTCGCTTACGAGATACTGGTGGGGACCGCGCCCGTTGCTAGCTTGATCCGGGACGGCAAGGTATTTCAGATCCCCAACCAGATGCGTACGGGAAAGAAACTCGGCATGTGCCTGATGGATGAATCCCTTCTTCAGCTAGCCAAGGAGGAACGGATATCGGTTGAAGACGCCGTGCAGGTGGCGGAGGACCCCGCCGCCATCCGGCAGGCGGCGGGCGGCCCGCAGCAGAAGGCAACGGCCGGCGGGGACGGCGGAACAACGGAACCTTCAACCCGCAAAAAATCCTGAACATACAGATCAGGATCCCCGGCAAAAGGAATTGTTATGGCAAAGATCGATGAATATTTCAAAGAGATGAAAGACAAAGGGGCCAGCGACCTTCACATGGTGGTGGGATTTCCCCCGCTTCTGCGCCTGGGCGGAGAACTGGTCGCCACCGATCACCCGGAGCTGACAAACGAATCCAACCGGGAGCTTCTGTATGAACTGCTTACCAAAGAGCAGCAGCAAAAGCTGGAGACGAACCGGGATTTTGATATGGCCTACGAGATCGAAGGAGTCGCCCGGTTCCGGTGCAACTTTCTCTACCACAGGAGGGGAATCGGGGCGGTGTTCCGGATTATTCCCTCTGAAATCCTCACCCTGGAACAGCTCAACCTGCCGGATATCCTGAAAACCATCTCCGGGTACAAAAGAGGACTGGTCCTGGTGACAGGCCCCACCGGCAGCGGTAAATCCACCACGCTTGCCGCCGTCATCAACCACATCAACGAGACCCGGGGCGGGCACATCATCACCATCGAGGACCCGCTGGAGTTCGTTCACGCCAACAAAAAAGCGATCTTTACCCAGCGGGAAGTGGGCTCCCATGCCAGAAGTTTCAAGGATGCACTGCGGGTGGCAAGCAGGGAAGACCCGGACATCATCCTGGTCGGGGAGATGCGGGACCTGGAAACCATCTCCCTTGCCCTGACCTGTGCGGAACTCGGCATCCTGGTGTTCGGAACGCTGCATACCAACAGCGCCGCCAAGACCATCGACCGGATCATCAACGCGTTTCCCGCGAACCAGCAGGAACAGACCCGGACCATGCTGTCCGAGTCCCTGCGGGCCGTGGTGGCGCAGCAGCTTCTGCGGACGGTGGATGGCAAACGGTGCGCGGCCAACGAGATCCTGCTCGGCTCGGGCGCCCTTGCCAACCTGATCCGAAGCGGCAAGATCTCCCAGATCAATTCCATCATCCAGACCGGCACCTCGTCCGGCATGCAGACCATGGACCAGCACCTGCTGCAGCTGGTGAACGAAGGAAAGATCGACGCCCGATCCGCTTATGAAAAGGCGATCGACAAAAAAGCCTTTGCCGGCATGGACGAAGTGGAGGCCGACGAAACCACGGCATGATCTGATCAATTCCAATTGCAAACCGTTGAAAGGAAAGGTGGACAACATGAATATTCAGCAGTTTCGATACGGTGCTGACAACCTCGCCTATGTGATATACGGGAACAAAGAAGCGGTTGCCGTGGACCCGGGTGCAGTGAACGACATTCTGTCGTTTGTCCGGGACCGGGGCCTGTCCCTTGAATACGTGGTCAACACCCACACCCACCCGGACCATACCACGGGCAACCAGAAGCTCATGGACAAAACCGGGGCCGAATACATCGAGCCCAAACAGTTGGCCCAAAACCAGGGTCTTCCCCTGGAAGGGGAAACAATCAAGGTGTACGCCACGCCCGGCCATACCCGGGATTCGGTGGTGTTCCACTTTAACGGGGCCCTTGTTACAGGCGACACCCTGTTCGTCGGCAAGGCAGGCAAATGCATGACAGGAGATTTCAACGCTCTTTTGGAATCGTTGAAATTCCTGATGTCGTTTCCCGAGGACACCGTGATTTACCCGGGCCATGATTACGTGGAGGAATACATGGATACCGCAAAAACCGTAGAGCCGGACAACCCGGCTATCAATGATTTTCTGAAAAAGTATTTCCCGGATCATGTGGTTTCCACACTGGCGGATGAATATCAAATGAACCCGACACTCCGGTTCAACCGGCCCGAGCTCATCGAGAAACTCAAAGAGCGCGGCCTTTCCGTGGAAACCGAGCTGGACCGGTTCCGGTCGGTGATGTGGATTGTCTGAAAACAACCAAAGGAGATAAGAATGTACAAACCGTACAAGCACTTGTTCGAGCCCATACAGATCAATTCTCTTGAAGTGAAGAACCGGATCGCCTATCCTTCGCTCGCCCTGTTTTATTCCTATGACAGGAAACTCAACGACCGGTACTATGCGTACTTTTCCGAAATCGCTGCAGGCGGGGCCGGGATCGTGACAGTGGGGCCGGTGGGCGTCGACTGGATCGGGTCCGGGATATTCGCCCTGTCCCTGGACAATGACGAGGCAGTGCCCTCGTTTGAAAAACTGGCCGGGAAAATCCGGGAGAACGGGGCCAGCCCATGGGTGCAGCTCTTTCATGCCGGGGCGTACTCCACACCGATTTTGATCAACAATGAAACCCCGATCGCCCCTTCCGCGGTGTATTCCAAATATTCCAAAACCACCCCCAGGGAAATGACCCGTGAAGACATCCGCACCGTGCAGCAGTCCTTCTGCGATGCAGCGGCCCGGGCCAGGGAAGCGGGCTTCGAAGGAGTGGAGATCATCGGGTCGGCAGGGTACCTGATCTGCCAGTTCCTCTCGCCTCTCAAAAACCTCCGGGAGGACGAGTACGGGGGCAGCTTTGAAAACCGGACACGGTTTCCTGCAGAACTGATCGCCAAGATGCGGGAACGTCTCGGTCCGGACTTTCCCATCGGCATCCGCATGGCAGGCAACGATTTTGTACAGGAAAGCACCACGGACGCGGAAGTTCCCGAGATAGCAAAGGTGTATGAAAAAAGCGGCGTCGATATCATCAACGTGACCGGCGGGTGGCATGAATCCAAGGTGCCCCAGCTTCCGATGCAGCTTCCCAGGACCGGGTATTCATATCTTGCCCGCAACGTGAAGGATGTGGTGTCCGTTCCGGTGATCGCTTCCAACCGGATCACCACCCCGGATGACGCGGAAGCGGTTCTGCGCAGCAACTCTGCAGACATGGTGAACCTGGGCCGGGTGCTGCTGGCGGACCATGACTGGCCGAAAAAGACGCTCGAGGGAAGAGAAAAGGAGATCCGCCCCTGCGTGGCCTGTTCCCAGGGATGCACGGATGCGCTTTTCTCCGGGCAGCCTGTGTACTGCATCTCCAATCCAAGGACCGGGTTAGAGCTGGAAAGAATTGTGGAACCGGCCCCGAACCCCAAGGACGTCATGATCGTCGGTGCAGGCGTGGCCGGGCTTGAAGCGGCAGTTACCGCGACCAGGCGCGGCCACCGGGTATCCCTTTATGAAAAATCCGGCAGCATCGGCGGACAGATCCCGATTGCGGCAGCCCCGCCCCACAAGAAAGAATTCCTTGAATACATCCGGTATTACACCGCCATGCTGGACAAGTACGACATCAACCTGTTTTTGAACAAGGAAATGGATGTGGAAAAGATTCGGAAGAAAAATCCGAACGCCCTGATCGTGGCCCAGGGAGCCGAACCCGTGACCCCGCCGATTGAAGGGATCAATGACCCGTCCGTGGTTTCCTCGTGGGACGTACTCCGGGACGACCCGCCCCTGGGCCGGGAAGTGGCCGTGATCGGCGGCGGCTCCGTGGGGCTGGAGGCGGCCCACTACATTGCCTCCAAAGGCACCATCACCCCGGAAACCCTGTATTTCCTGTTCGCCTACCAGGCCGAACCCGTGGAACGGCTCCGGGAACTCATGTTCAAGGGAAGCTCGAACGTAACAGTATTTGAAATGCTCCCCAAGGCGGGCGGCGATGTGGGAAAATCCACCAAATGGGTCCTCATGGGCGGGCTCGACATGCACGACGTCACGGTGAACACGAGCGCCAGAGTGATCTCGGTCAAGGACGGCACGGTCACTTTTGACCATGACGGCACCACAAAAGAGCAGAAATTCGATCACGTGGTGATCGCGGCCGGATCCCAATCCAAGAACGACCTTGTGACCGCACTCACGGACGCTGGAATCGAGTTCGAAGCTGTGGGCGACTGCGTAAAGCCCGGCAAAATCGACAACGCCATCCACAACGGATTCCTTGCCGCCGCAAAGATCTGAAACCCTTCTCAAATCCGTACGGGCGTAGATCTGCCAGCCTTCGCCCGCACGGGTTTGTTCAAAGCTTTTCCTCCCTATTTGTGAAAAACAGCCAGCCAGATTGTGATCCGGTCCGGATCGGTCCACACCACCTTGTGCTTTTTATTCCGTACCCTCTTCATGTTTTCTGTTTGGAACGAGCGTCTTTTATTTCATCCTCAATTTCATCCATGGAAATGTTGTCCGTTCCTTTCCGCATGGATTCATACTGAATGGTGTTAACCGCCTGCATGGCTCTTGCCTGACGGAACGAGGATAAAACCTGCTCAAGGTTATCTTCGGTTACGGAGGAAAGAATGGCGATAGGTTGGCCATTGTCGGTGATTACCATATCTTGCTGGTCGGCAAGCTCTTTCCGGATTCGGAAAGATTTGGTTTGCAGGTCTGTTATGTTTATGAATTTCATAATACCACTTTCGGTTGTCCAAAGATTCGGATGAATTGTATCGGCTTTTGTGTCAGTCTGAAATTTGTTTGCTTGCTCTGCATTTTTTATAAACAAATTCAGGATCAAGGTCTATTCCTGAATCCCATTCTATTGTGTCGAAAGATACTCGGACTTTTTTGAATAGATTCTGGTCTTTAAGTCGTTCAAATACACCAAAATTCAGAAATTCTTTCATATCCAGGGTGCCGGTTTCGCCGTTGTCAAAAACTATGGAAAGAACGTATCCTTCTCCCGGGGTTACCTTTACTACTGATGGATACATCGTTTTGCTCCTTATTGAAGAGGACTGATTTTAAAGGGCTCTTCCCCATTCATAACCAATTTCCAGTTCGCCATTAATTCATCCTGATGCAATTCGGCCCATGCCAGCACGAGTTTTTTCTGTTTTTTGGGTAAATCCCCTTCAATCATTTCACAGGTTCGAATATCAACGGTTGCTTTGTGTTCCGCATAGTAGACATGAAAATGAGGCGGCTGATGTTCCCTTGGTGCAAAATACATTCGTATGATAATCCCAAAAAACATTGAAATTGTGGGCATGGCTACTACCTTTTATAGTTCACTTTGCACTATCCATCGAGATTATATAAACATGTAATCATTATTAATAATACTACAGGATACGGATTTGCATTTCAAATGATTATTGCACAATAAAATGAAGGCAAGCGTAGGACGGGGGGTCTGGTTCTCCACGAAATGATTGCCAAATCAGGTAACAGGAATCATACGCACGATGGAATTCAATTGAGAGAAGGGGGAGGATGGTTGACAAGAAACGGATACTGGTGACCCGGGATTTTCCGCGTAAAGGAATTGACAGGCTGAGGGAGAACTCTTTGTTCGAACTGACCGAGTGGGAGCAGGACCGGCCCATGACAGGGGAGGAACAGGTGGAGAGGGCAAAGGAGCATGATCCCACTGCTGCGTAACCTGACCGGGCGTTTTCCGGTTGTTGTTGACATTTTATGTGTTCATTTTGTACAATAAAGACAAAATCAACATTTTATACATTTGAGGTCCCTATTATGATTAATAAAATAACAACTTCAGACGTCAGGAAAAAATTTTCAAACATTATTAATAGAGTCGCTTTTGGGGACGAATCCTTTGTTTTGACCCGTAGAGGAGAGCCGATTGCCGCTATAGTCTCTTTGAAGGAGCTTACACTCCTGCAGGAAATAGAGGATCAGATTGACATTGAGGACGCGTGGAAGGCAAAACAAGAGACTGGAGAGCCAGTACCCTGGGATGAGTTGAAAAAGGAACTCTAGTTTTGAATTATCGTGTAGAGGTCAAGAGGTCGGCGGCAAAAGCGTTAAAGAAAATACCAAAAGCGGATCAAAAGCGCATAGTCGATAAAATCGACAGCCTGGCCGGGGATCCGCCCAATCCTGATACAACCAAAATGAAAGGCAATAATCCTTTTCACAAAATCCGTGTTCGAGAGTATCGAATAATTTATGAAATCCAAGAAGATGTTCTTTTAATTCTGGTTGTGAAAATCGGCCACCGCAAAGATATATATCGCAATTTATCCTGAATCTTCCTTTTTTACGTTATAATGCGCCCCTTCATCGGCGCGAGGAACGAACGCTCCTTGAAATAATTGCCAAATCAGATTACAGGAATTATCATATGAACGATGGAATTCAATTGTGAGAAGGGGGGATGATGGCTGATAAAAAGCGGATACTGGTGACTCGGGATTTTCCGCCCGCGGGGATTGACAGGCTGAAGGAGAATTCGGCGTTCGAGCTGACCCAGTGGGAGATGGACCGGCCCATGACGAGAGAAGAGCTTTTGGAGCGGGCAAAGGATCATGATGTGGTGTTGTGTACGTTGACCGAGCGGATTGACCGGGAGTTTCTGGAAGCGTGTTCTCATCTGGAGATGATCTCCCAGTTCGCGGTGGGGTATGACAATATCGATGTGGCGGCCGCCGCTGAGTTGGGGATTCCGGTGGGATTCACGCCTGACGCCATGAGCGATGCAACCGCGGATATCGCGTTCGGTTTGATGATTGCATCGGCCCGGAAGATGTTCTATCTTCACAATACCATTGCAAAAGGGGAATGGGGGTATTTTCGGCCGAGAGGGCATCTGGGCGTGGAGCTTTCCGGGAAAACCCTCGGGATTTTCGGCATGGGCCGGATCGGCATGAAAACGGCCCAAAGATGCAGGGGCGCGTACAACATGGAGATCCTTTACTGCAGCCGGAATCGGAAACCGGAAGCCGAAAAAGAGCTTGATGCCGCCCTTGTGGATTTTGACACCCTTTTGGGAAAAAGTGATATCGTGTCCG
The DNA here is from genome assembly GCA_021737205.1 of Desulfarculaceae bacterium. GTDB lineage: Bacteria > Desulfobacterota > Desulfobacteria > Desulfobacterales > Desulfobacteraceae > JAIPEK01. The sequence goes on along the minus strand of JAIPEK010000006.1, from coordinate 5,602 downwards.
CGCACTGTGCCCTGACAGCCGGCACCCGGCATATCTTCAACCGAGATGCGTTTGAGAGGATGAAGCCGGAAGCGATTTTTATCAATACGGCAAGAGGCCCGATCCATCACGAGCCGGACCTGATCCGGGCGCTGGAAGGCGGGGAGATCCGGGGTGCGGGCCTGGATGTAACCGACCCGGAGCCCATGCGGCAGGACAATCCTCTGCTGTTCATGGAAAATGTGTGCGTGCTTCCACATGTGGGATCTGGTACCAACGAGGCCCGGAATGAAATGTCTGCAATGGCTGCGGACAATATCGTTGAGTTTTACCGGAACGGCAGGATTCCCCATATCGTGAATCCAGAGGTGCTTTCAGGATGAAGGAAGAGGTTCGCAAGGCAGGGGAAAGCGAGAAACTTCGACATGATTGTGACCGGATCTTCAGGGCCGGGCTTGCTGCAGTGGACCCGGTACAGTCGGTGTACCGTCATTGCACAAGAGAAGGGGACCTTTTCAGAATTGATGACAGGACCTTTGATCTTTCCCGGTTCCGGGAGGTGGTGATTCTCGGGGCCGGAAAAGCGGGCGCTCCCATGGCGGCGGCATTGGAGACGCTTTTGGCGGACCGGATCGCAAGAGGTCTTGTGGTGGTCAAATACGGGCATGTGCAGCCTTTAAAAACTGTCGAGCTGGTGGAGGCGGGACACCCGGTGCCGGATAAAAACGGTCTTGACGGGGCCGGGCGGATTTTGTCCCTTGCTGAACAGGCGGACCGGGATACCCTTGTAATCGGGCTTTTGTCCGGGGGCGGTTCCGCGCTTCTGCCGCTGCCTGCGGACGGGGTCCGGCTTCAAGACAAGCAGGAAACCACACGGGTGATGCTGGCATGCGGGGCCTCGATCCATGAGATGAACACGGTCCGAAAGCACATGTCCGCCATCAAGGGCGGGCAGCTTGCTGCTGCAGTGCATCCGGCACCTTTTGCCTGTCTGGTGCTGTCCGACGTGGTGGGGGATGATCTGGATATCATTGCATCCGGCCCCATGGTGCCGGACCGGAGCACATTCGCCCGGTGTATGGAGATTGTGGAGCGGTACGGAATTGAGGACCGGATTCCCGAATCGGTCATGACCCGTCTGGAAAACGGGGCGGAAAAGAAAATACAGGAGACGCCAAAGCCTGACGATCCCCTGTTTGAGCGGGTGTTTCATTCCATCATCGCCTGCAGCAGGGATGCACTGGAGGCGGCGGCAAAAGAGGCGGAGACACTCGGGTACAGGCCGTATCTCCTGTCAGAGGCGGTGCAGGGAGAAACAGTAAAGGCGGCAGCAGACCATATCGAAGCGGCCCGTCAAATCCAGCAGGGCAGACATTCGGTTTTTCCGCCCGCTTGTATCCTGTCCGGCGGAGAGACCACCGTGACCATGGAGATCGGGGGAAAGGGCGGCCGGAACCAGGAGTTCGCCCTGAAATGTGCGCTTGAGATCCGGGGAATGGACCGTATCGCGGTATTGAGCGGGGGAACCGACGGCACGGACGGGCCCACGGACGCTGCAGGCGGGCTGGTGGATCCTTTTACGGTTCAGCGGGCAGAGGCTTGCGGGCTGGATGCGGATTATCATCTCGAGGCCCATGATGCGTATTCGTTGCTGGAAGCTGTCGGGGATCTGTACAAAACCGGGCCCACGTTGACCAATGTGATGGATTTGCGGATTATTCTTGTGGATAAGACAGGTTATATGAATGTTTGAAACAGGAGAATAAACGATGAAGGTGATTTTTCACGAGCAGTTTTATGAAGAATACACGTCCGATCCGGCTGCCGCCAAAGGGAGGATGGAGGCGATTGTCAATGAGATCTCTCCTCATGTGACCTTTGTTACGGCGGAGCCTGCGGACCACAAGGATGTAGAGGCGGTTCACGCCGCCCACCATATTGATGCTGTCATGCGAAAGGGACTGTATCCGATTTCGATCCTTGCGGCGGGCGGTGCGGTCCAGGCGGCGCGGACCGGGCTGAAAGAGCCCTGCATGGGATTGATCCGGCCGCCGGGACATCACGCGTCCGCCTCCAGCAGCTGGGGGTTCTGCTATTTCAACAACATGGCGGTGGCCATCGAAGCCCTGAAACGGAACAAAGAGGTCGAAACCGCGTATATCCTTGATATCGACTACCATTACGGGGACGGCAACGTGAATATTCTTGAGGACAGGGGATATGTGGCCATTTTCAACCCGGATACAAGAGACCGGGAGGTGTATATGGACAAGGTGCGCCGCGAAATGGAAGAGTGCAGGGTCGATATCATCGGGATTTCAGCTGGGTTTGACAACCACGTTGACGACTGGGGCGGCCTGCTGTTGACCGAGGATTACCACGAGATCGGCCGGATGGTGAAAAAGGCCGCGGACCGGAACCGCGGCGGATGTTTCGCCCTGCTCGAGGGCGGCTACAACCACAAGGTGCTGGGCAAAAACGTACTGGCCCTCATCCGGGGGATGTCTGGAGAGTAACCTCAATCTTTGCTGAAACTCAATGTGAGCTGGCCCCGTTTTCGGCGGAACTTACCGGATTCCGAGATTTGGATTTTATATGAAAGAACAACATTTTTAACATGAAGGCCATGAAGGAACTGAAGCAAAATCTCTTCATGAACTTCATGCTCTTCATGGTGATTTTTCATCATTTGTTGTGGCCACCCGGGCCATGAATGTTATACAAGAAAAGCGGCTTCGTGCTCGGAAAACATGTGCTGGTGAACCATGTCCGTTTTTATGTCAAGGGGGTGAAAGTCGCTGATCAGTTCCAGGGTGTCGCCCAGGCAGTGTCGGTGAATATGGAAGTTGAAATCCTTGAGTTTTGCATAAAAATTGTTGAACACATCCGGTTGTGTGTTCAAAGTGATTTTTGTGGTGGAATCCAGAAGATACTCTTTTGAGAAGTGTTCGATCATCAGGGAAAGACATGCCGAGGATAGATATTTGGAATCGGCCCGGGTATAAAGTTCGGGATGGAATTTTGCAATACAGATGTTTCGGGTGGATGGTGAATATGACAACACAAGAGAATAGGAGATCAGTTCAAGGTCTTCCCTGGCGGTTAGAAAATACTCCGTGCAGGTGTCTTCCCGATGAAACGTCAGGTCGTACCAGGAAAGAAGCCGGTTGATCTGGGTTTCGGTAAAAGGAGCTGTATATTCCCGGGATTCGTTCAAAGACTTCATAATCCGGAAAATAACACGGGAAAAAGAAAAATGCATCAATTTATAAAAATTGAAACCCGTTCCAGGTTACACCGGATCGGCTGATGCCTTGCGTTCGAGGATTTTCATGTATAATACTTGTTTGGCAAAGATGGGTGCTATAAAGGAAAACAAAACGGAATGCCGCGATGAAAAACAGGCTGTTTGTAACGGATCTGGACGGAACGCTGCTGCGGGACGACAAGACCGTATCCCAGAAAGATCTCGCCGCCATGGAGCGGCTGAAACAATATGGATTCACAAGGGTGCTGGCCACGGGCCGATCGGAATACTCTTTTGCCAACCTTTTGCAAGCGCCGGGATTTGACGGTTCCGGAGAGAATCCGGCCGGACTGCCGGTGGATTACGTGATTTTCTCAACCGGGGCCGGCATCATGGAATATCCCGGACTGAGGGTGCTGCAGAGTAAGGATCTCGCTGGAGAGGACGTGGTGAACATCGGCACCTGTTTTGAAAACATGGGGCTGGATTACATGGTTCACCGGCCGTTTCCGGATTCAAAGTATTTCCTGTACCGGTCCCGCGGCAGTGAAAACCCGGATTTTCAATCCCGGCTGGGGCTGTATGACAATGTATGTGCGCCCCTGGACGGCCGGAACAGTCTTGCAAGTTTCGGCAGGGCCACCCAGCTGATTGCGATTCTTCCGGTTTCCGGCAACAACGGACGGACCATTGAACACATCCGGCGGTTTCTTCCCGGGTACAGTGTGATCACGGCCACATCCCCGCTGGACCGGATGTCGCTATGGGTGGAGGTGTTCCCGGCGGGTGTCAGCAAGAGCAGTGCGGCCGGGTTCATTGCAGATCATCTGGAAATAGAAAGGGCGGACACGGTGGCCGTGGGCAATGACTACAATGACCGGGATCTTCTCGAGTGGGCCGGAACGGGATATGTGGTGGAAAACGCGCCGCCCGATCTCAGGCAAATTTTTGAAACGGTTCCGTCCAACAACCGCCACGGTGTCTCTGTTGCGGTGTCCAGGTCCATTCCGTAAAGATCAATCGATCAGGGGTTGTTTTGAATGAACGTGCCGATTTTTTGGATGGACTCGTTGGCCTTGTCAAGGTATCGGGCGAAATACTGGAACACGTGGAACATGCCGCCGTACGTTTCGATTTCCGCTTTAATCCCGTAATGACGGGCTTTTTCGGCAAGCCGTACGGCGTCATCCAGCAGGACCTCGTTTTCCCCGGCATGCACGAGCATGGGGGACAGGCCGGTAAAGTCGGCGTTTAAAGGGGAGATCAGCGGGCCTGACGGGTCCCGGTCCGTATACACGCCAACGGTTTTCTGTAGAAGCTCTTTGCTCAGCATCGGGTCGTTGTCCCGGTTTTCCGTCATGGATTTTCCCCTGCACTCAAGATCGACCCAGGGAGAGAGAAATACCGCGCAGCCGGGCATGGGAAGACGCTCCATCTTCAGCCTGATCAAGAGGGACAGGGCAAGCCCGCCGCCTGCCGAATCCCCGGCAATGCAGAGTTTTTCCGGTAAAATCCCTTGATCGAGAAGGTATCTGCAGGCGGTGAACGCATCGTCGAGTCCCGCCGGATACGGGTGTTCCGGAGCCAGCCGGTAGTCGATCAGCACAAGTTTTGCGCATGCCGCTTTTGCAATCCTGGAGGCAAGATCCCTGTGGGAATGGATGGAGCCGGCCATGAACCCGCCGCCGTGCAGATAAAGGATGGTTTTGCCGGAGGATGTGTCAGGCGGGGTGACCCAAGCCGCTTCAATTCCTTGGATGTCAAAGGATTCGAACATAACGCTTTTGTCCGTGCCGAATGCGATGGCCCCCTTTTCCAGAAGCGCCCGGTGTTTTTCAATACCGGTCTGGTCAAAGGTGGGCCTTGACTTTAAATGTCTGAGTATGGCGTACAGTATCCTGTTTTTCATGTTTTTTATATGAAAGCAGTTAGGTATTAGGTATTAGCTAACGCCTAACGGCTAATACCTAATACCCGGCATCTACCATGAAGGTCATGAAGGAACTGAAGCACAATCTTCATGAACTTCATGCTCTTCATGGTGGTCTTTCATCATTTGTTGTGACCGCTCAGTCCGGGTTTCGGAGTGATGCCGGTCACAGTTCCCGTATCAGCCGGGCCATGTCCCGGACCGCCTGTTCCATGCCGGTGATCACGGCTCTCGAGACGATGCTGTGGCCGATACTGAACTCGTCGATTTCCGAAAGTCCCTTGAACGCCTTGATGGTGTTGTAGCAGATCCCGTGGCCGGCATTCACCCCGAGCTTGAGTTTGGAAGCAAGCTTGACCGAATCCACGATCCTGGCAAACTCCCTTTCCTTTTTCAGTTTGGAAGTCGCATCGCAGAAGGCGCCGGTGTGCACCTCGATCATGTCG
>JAIPEK010000005.1 GCA_021737205.1 Desulfarculaceae bacterium | reverse complement strand
AGCAGGGGATGGCGGGCATGGAATCCTCCGGTATGATTCCGCCGATGGAGGAGTATGACGCTGACAATGATATCGCCTACACCAACAAGTTCCATTTGAACATGGACTCCCGGTTCAACCGCAACCTCAGTTTTGCCGGAAGAATGGCAGCCTACAAAGTGTGGGGGGATTCCACAGGTGTCAAGTTTAACAACGGCTCCTTGGGGGATGTAACCATGGACGGCAATACCTCGTCTTTGCCCCACGGGGATACGATCCGCCTGGAACGGGCGTACTTTGTTTACAGTAACCAAGTAAAAGATATCCCCATAGCGTTTTCCCTCGGCCGCAGGCCGTCCACGTACGGACCGCCGCTCGAGTACGGAAACTACAGCCTGGAGCAGGGCTCTCCGTTGAGCACTATCATCAACTGGCAGTTTGACGGTGCTTCCCTGAATTTCGGCTTGGAGGAAGTGACCGGTGTTCCAGGTGCGGCCTTCAAGCTGTGCTACGGTGTCGGGTTCGAGGGAGACTGGGGAAACACGTATTCTCTGAAAAATACCCAGTCGGACGTGGAAGACGTCCACATGTTCGGGGTTATCGCCACCCTGTTTGACAATGACGATTTCAGCGCAGTGCTGAACTACGCCCATGCATGGGATATCACGGACGGCTTTACAGGTCTTACCGTGATGCCGTTTACCGTTACCAAAAGTGACTCGGACGGCGACGGAGTGGAGGAGTATCACTTTGATCAGAATCCAGGCGGTTATGTGAGCCGGGTACAGCCGTCCACGGAAATCGGTGACTGGGATGCGGCCTCTCTTCTCTTGAGGACGAACCTGTATCCGTACATTGAAACGGACATTGATCTGTTTCTGGCGACTTCCTGGAGCCATACAGATCCGTCTAATATCTCCGCCAATCCGTTTTACGAGATCATGGGGCAGGGGCTTTTGAGCTCCAACGGAGAGCTGAAAAGCAGGGACGGATACAGCATATATACTGGCGCGCTTTTTCCGATGCCGTTTGACGGCCGGCTGGGGCTGGAGTACAACTGGGGATCCAAATACTGGTTCAACTTTACAGGAGCCGAGGATTCCATGGTCGGAAGCAAGCTTGCCGCCCGGGGAAGTGTGTACGAGGGATATTATATTCAACCGGTATTCAGAAACAACTTTTTTCTAAAGCTCGGTTCCAGGTACTATGATTATAAATACACCGGCAGCGGTAACCCTTTAGGCAAACCCGTGGAAATTTCGGAAATGAATTCACTTGATGCTTTGAACCCGGTTTCGGACAAAATATGGGAGGCATATCTGTCCGCTACCATCCGGTTTTAAGTGCAGAAATGGATGAATCGACCATACAAATGAGTAAAAACATAAGGAGAGAGAGTATGACACGAAAAATCATGATGATTTTCATCAGCGCGGTTCTTGCAGTCGCCTTTACCGCCCCTGCCGGCATGGCCGGGCAGGGCGTGGCCCAGAAAGGACCGGACGGAAACGACAGAAAAGGAAAGTATACGTACAGAAAAGTATACAAGGCATGTTACAAAAGAGGGGAAGTGGACTCCAAAACCCCGGTCATCAGCCCTGCGGACAAGACAATGGCCCAGTGGAAGCGGCTTTTCGAACATGAGGATTTCGAAGACTTCACAGAAGAGTTCGGGTGCGCACAGGAGTGGAAAAATCTTTCCCAGGATGACATTGTAGATATTTACTCGTACCTGTATCAGCACGCGGCAGACTCTCCAAGTCCGGCCAAGTGCCAGTAGCAAACGGAATCGCGGACCCTGCCTCCGGGTCCGCAGCCGTTTTTGGATGGCGGCTTTCGGCACCTTCTTGATCCCGCCGCCATCCGAATCCTTCCCCCAGCCGATCCCCACCATTCCGTCTTTTACATGAACAACATCTTTTACCATGAAGGCCATGAAGGTCATGAAGGAACTGATACAAAATCTTCATGAACTTCATGCTTCTTCATGGTGATCTTTCATCATTCGTTGTGTCCGCCAGGACATGGCTGTTATAAGGAAAGATTGACAATCCGGTTTCCCTCCTGATACATATAAGAGCATGAAAAATTTGAATATAGCGCTTGTAACGGATTTCGGACAAGAGGATATCTATCCGGGCGTCATGAAGGGCGTGATTGCGTCTTTGAATCCTAAAGCGAATGTCATTGACATCACCCATTCCGTACAGCCCGGGAATATCCTGCAGGGTGCTTTTCTTCTCTTTTCTTCCTTTCGGTATTTTCCACGGGGGACGGTTTTCTGTGCCGTGGTGGATCCGGGCGTGGGGTCGAACCGGGCGGCCCTTGCCGTTCGGACGGCGGATTACTTTTTCGTGGGCCCGGACAACGGACTGATGTGGCAGTCCGCCTCTGACAACGGCATACACGAGATCATCGAGCTTTCCGAAAGCCGGTTTTTCCGAAAGACCGTCTCATCCACCTTCCATGGACGCGATGTTTTTGCGCCTGCGGCCGCTCATATTTCAAAAGGCGAGGATGTGACCCGGATGGGAAAAGGCAGGGAACGCATGGTCCGGCTTTCCCTGGCGAAGTTTGACCCGGCGGGTTCCAACAGGGATATCCGGGTGCTGCACGTGGATACCTTCGGCAACGTTATCCTGGACGTTTTGGCAGAGGATTTCCGGAGCGCCGGCGATTTATCCGTGAAAACCGGCGGTGTGACGGTTTCCGCCTGTTTTCAAAGTTATCATGAAGCAAAGGAGGACACCCCCTTTTTCGTGACATCCAGCAGCGGATTCGTGGAAATCGCCGTCAAAAACGATAACGCAGCAGCAAGGCTCGGGCTCGAGCCGGGTGATACCGTATCCGCAACCTTTACAAGAAATAGGGATCTTGATTAATCGTTTTTCTCCCGGAGCAGTCGGGTCACTTCCACAGGTTCTTTCTGCCGGCTTGCCATGAAATACCGGCCCTCTTTTCTGAACAGAAAAATTGCGTCCAGATAGCCTATAGGTCCGTTTTTTTCGTGGGAAAGGTCCATGATGTATTCCCTTACCGGAAAGATATTCCAGTCGTGGGTGATACAGATGCTGAAGGATTGCCTGCTGTTTTCCCGGTGGTCAAGGTGATCCTTTAAAAAAGAAGTAATGCGGAGTGCCGCCTGCCGGGGGTCTTCCATGACGGTTTCCGGGATCTCCCGGTTGAACCAGGCTCTAAGGAACCGGTCCGGGGTCATATCTTCCACCATCCGAATGGCTTTTTTGATGTGCCGGATGTAAAACGGGGACAGATCCGATGAAATGACGGGAAGGGATCCGAACCGTCCGCCCTGCCGGGTAAATCCCTTGTCGATCAGATAGGCGGTTTCAATGCACCGACCGAAATGGCTGGAGAAAATGGCCGGTTCAATGGAGGCCGGCAAAGCGGCCCCCAGATCCACCGCAGCATTCTTGCCGTTTTCCGTAAGTCCCATAAAGGGTTCCATGGCGGCGTTTTCATGGTAGTTCCTCTCGGAATGGCGCATGAGAACGCAGAGGCCGTCGACAGGATCGGAACTGAGCTTGTTCAGCATTTCAAGGGTCTGTCTGCTGTTTATCTCGTATTTTGGGGCCATTCACATACACTCCTTTATTGTTTCCGGATCTTTATATTTGAATTTATTTCATACGCTATGGTATAGTATCCTGTCAACATGGAAGTAGGTAACAGACAGGATTGTAAACCATTCGGCCGGGGTCTCGGGCAGGCATGATCAAAAAAAATATCAGTATAATCGGCGTACCAATGGATTTCGGACAGCTCCACAGGGGAGTGGATATGGGGCCTGCGGCTCTTCGATACACCAAACTTGTCACCAGTCTTCGGGAACTGGGCCATACGGTAGAGGACCTGGGGGATATCGAGGTGCCGGTCCGGGACCCGGGGGATGATGAAAAGGGCAGGGATTACACCGAAGAGATCGCCCGGATATGTGAGTCCATATACCATGCCGGAAGAAAAGCGGTGTCCCGGGACCGGTTCCCGCTCTTTCTGGGCGGGGATCATTCCATTGCCATGGGCACCGCAGGAGGTGTGTCCCATGATGTGAACACGGGCCTTTTGTGGATTGACGCCCATGCCGATTTCAATACCCCTGAAACTTCTCCCAGCGGCAATATTCACGGCATGCCACTTGCCGCACTCACCGGAGAGGGGGGCGAACGTCTGGTGAACATCGGCAGACATGGCGTCAAGATTTCCCCGGAGAACGTCGTGATCATCGGGGTCCGCTCTTTGGACAGTCAGGAGAGGGAGCGACTTAGAAAAAGCGGTGTTACCGTGTTTACCATGCGGGACATCGATGAACAGGGGATCAGTTCGGTGGTGAACAAGGCGCTGATGAAATTCGTACACCTCAAGCGGCTGCACATGAGTCTCGACATGGACGCGTTGGAACCGGAGGAAGCACCGGGCGTTGGAACTCCGGTCCCGGGCGGCCTTTCCTACAGAGAAGCTCACCTGGTAATGGAGATTGTTTCTGATACCGGGAAACTCACGTCAATGGATCTTGTGGAGATCAATCCGATCCTCGACCAGGGAAACAAAACCGCCATGCTGGCGGTGGAGCTTGTGGTCTCCGCACTGGGAAAGAGTATTTTGTGAGCCTGGCTGAATATCTTCACGCGCTGAAAAACTACAAAGGGTTTGCCGGTGATATCGTATGCCACCGGGTTCTGCCCGAACGCAAACCCGAGTTTTCAAAAGAGGACGGCTCTCTGCCGGAAACGCTTTACAGGCTTTGTCAAGGAATGGGGATCGACCGCCTGTACCGGCACCAGCAACAGGCGGTCGAGCTGATTCTCCAGGGACACCACACGGTCATTTCCACTCCCACGGCAAGCGGGAAAAGCCTTGTATACAACCTGCCGGTGATGAATGCCCTGATGGAGAACCCGGCTTCCCGGGCTCTGTATCTTTTCCCCCTGAAAGCCCTAGCCCGGGACCAGCTTGAATCCGTCCGAACCTGTCTTGAAGCCGCTGAAAAAGAATCTTCCGGAGAAAACGCTTTGTCGGCACAAGTCTACGACGGGGATGTCTCTTCCCACCATAAGAGCCGGATTCGGCGGAATCCCCCGAACATACTGATGTCCAACCCGGAAATGCTGCATATGGCCATGCTGGCCCACCATCACTTGTGGAAGGAGTTCTTTTCCAATCTCAAATTCGTGGTGGTGGACGAGGTTCATACGTACCGCGGGGTGATGGGGTCGAACATGGCCTGGGTCTTTCGGCGGCTCAAGCGGATATGCGAACATTACGGAGCAACCCCGACGTTCATTTTCTGTTCCGCCACCATAGCCAACCCGGCCGATCTTGCAGGAGAACTCACCGGATTGCCGGTTAAGGTCGTGGACCACAGCACGGCCGGTACCGGCAAGAAGAACGTGATCCTGATGAAAGGACTCAACGGGGCCGCAGGTACGGCCCTCGACCTTCTTCACGCGGCAGCCCACAGGGGATTGAGAACAATCGTGTACGCCCAGTCCAGGAAAATCACCGAACTGATCGCCATCTGGGCCTCCCGCCGGGCCGGAAAACTTTCCGAAAAGATCAGTGCGTATCGCGCAGGTTTTCTCCCCGAAGAGAGAAGGGAAATCGAAAGGCGGCTTTCATCGGGAGACATCCTGGCCGTGGTGTCCACCAGCGCCCTGGAGCTGGGCATCGATATCGGGTGTCTTGATCTTTGCATACTTGTGGGGTATCCCGGCACCATCATGTCCACCTGGCAGCGGGCCGGAAGGGTGGGAAGAGGAGGCCGGGAGTCCGCCACCATTTTTGTTGCTCATGAAGACGCCCTGGACCATTATTTTGTAAACAATCCGTCCCGACTGTTCGACATGCCCCCGGAGCGGGCCGTGATCAATCCGGAAAACCGGATCATCATGAAGCGCCACATCGAATGTGCGGCAGCGGATTTGTCCATACATAAAAGTGAGCCGTTGATGCGGAATCCGGCTGTTGCAAAAGCGGCTGAGTCGCTCACGCACGAGGCAAAGCTTTTGCAGAGTGCGGACGGGAGTGTGTGGCACGCCGCCCGACAGTCCGTTCACCGGCATGTCAGCCTGAGGGGAACGGGCACAAGAATTCCCATATTCCTCAAAGAGACCGGCCGGGTTCTCGGGGAAGCGGACCGGTACCGGGCGTTCCACGAGGTTCATGAAGGGGCGGTTTATCTGCACCACAAGGAAAGTTATCTGGTAACCACGCTGGATCATGAAAAGGGCTTTGCCGAAGTTTCGCCCAGCCGGACCGATTATTATACCCGTGCGAGATCGGACAAGGAGACCGAGATCATCGAGGTGAAAAAGACCAGGAAACTCTGGAACACAAGAGTCGGACTCGGCAGGCTCAAGGTCACGGAAACGGTCACCGGATATGAAAAAAAGCGGGTGTCCAACGGCAAATCTCTTGGTGTGGTTCCACTGGATCTGCCGAAAATCGAATTTGAAACCGAAGGATTATGGATTGAAATCCCGGATACGGTAAAAGACCGGGTGGAGAACGCCAAAATGCATTTCATGGGCGGAATTCACGCAATGGAACACGCCGCCATAGGTATTCTGCCCCTTCTGGTGATGACGGACCGGAACGATCTGGGGGGTATCTCCATTGTGTATCATGATCAGCTCAAGAAAGCCGCGGTTTTTGTCTACGACGGAATCCCCGGGGGACTGGGATTTTCGCAGCACGCCTTTGAAAAAGGGGAAACCCTGCTTGAAAACACGCTGGCCGCGATTGCCGGCTGCGGCTGTGAAACCGGCTGCCCGGTGTGTGTCCATTCCCCCAAGTGCGGTTCAGGCAACCGGCCCATTGATAAAAATGCGTCCCTTTCCATTCTCAAGCTGATGAAGAACGGCAATAAGGAAACCGTTTCTCAACCGCTTACGGAAATCGGGATTTCTTCGGCCGCCGAAAGAGAGGAAAATCCTGACCCCCGTTCGGGTGAACATGGCAACATGGCCCGGTTCGGCGTGCTCGATATTGAAACGAGACGGTCGGCAGAAGAGGTCGGCGGATGGGGCCGGGCCGAGCGGATGGGTATGAGCTGTGCAGTACTGTACGACTCGAAAACGGACCGGTTCAACGAGTATCTTGCCGAAGATATTGACAAGCTGGAACAGGATCTTTCCAAAATGGACCTTGTGATCGGGTTTAACTTGATTCGGTTTGACTACAAGGTGCTGTCCGGGATTTCCGATTTCAACTACAACCGTCTTGCCACCCTTGACATGCTGGACCAGATCCATAAAAAACTCGGGTACAGGCTTTCCCTGGACCGGCTGGCAAAAGAGACTCTGAACAGCGAGAAGAGCGCGGACGGGCTGATGGCGCTTAAATGGTGGCGCCAGGGAAAGATCCGGAAAATTGTGGCGTACTGCAGGCAGGATGTCAAAGTGACCCGGGATTTGTATCTTTACGGAAGACGGCACGGTTATCTTTTATTCAGGAACAAGGCGGGCATGCAGGTGAGGGTGCCGGTGGTCTGGTGACATCCGTTGCAGAGAGTAAAATTCTTGACAAAAGATCGGATTGTTAGCATTATGTGTGCAAATTTGTGAAAGGGAGAATGCTATGAATTTACGCAGTGTTTTTTTGGTATTACTTGTCGTGACGGGGGTTGCGGTTTCAGTGGCTTATGCGGAACAGGCCCGCTATATAGGGGCTAAAACCTGCGGCGAATGCCACCCGCAAGAGTATGAGAGGTTTGTCGAGTTCTCGAAAAAGTCCGGCTCTTTCGAGAGCATCAAGGTTATGAAACCGAAATTGACCAGAGAAGAATATCAGGTCTGTTTCGAGTGCCATACCACCGGTTACAAAGAACCCGGGGGATTTGTTTCCGAAAGCGAGACCCCTGAACTGAGGAACGCCGGGTGCGAGGTGTGCCACGGGCCGGGGAGCATTCATGCGGACACGGGCGGAGACCCGGCCGAAATCCGGCACGATCTGAGCCTGGAGGACTGCAAGAGTTGCCACAACAGTGAACGGGTCAATGCATTCGATTTCAAACCGCTCCTATTCGGAGGGGCGCATTAGCCCATAATGACAGGATTTTCCATATGTTCAAAGCAATCAAGCGTAAAATGTGGGTCAAGTTCATCCTTGCCATGCTGGTGATTCTCCTGCTGGTGGGTACTGTCATGGTATGGTTCAATATTTCCGCAATGAAACGGATCAGCAGCCACCAGATCCGGAACCAGAGCGAGGATGTCGCCAAAACCATTGAAAATACCATGTTTGATGCCCTTGCCGTGGGGGACAACGACACGGTTCGAAAGCAGTTCAAACGCATCAGCAGTGAAGTGGAGGATGTCAAGGCGTTTATCTACGATTTCAACGGAAAGGTCGCCTTTACCACGGAAAAAGAGGCTCTGGGAGAAAAGGTGGATTCATACGCGGGAGAGCGGGCGGCCCCGGATGTACACCGGATGATGGATGTCGGCACGGAAAGCGGCCGGATCTTTCATACCACAAGAGGAGAAGAAGCCTTTGCCGTGGTCAACCGGGTGATTCCTAACGAAAAAAGGTGCTATCACTGCCACGGCAGCAGCAAGGAAGTTCTGGGCGGTATTACCATCCTGTCGTCCGAGCAGCACGCGCTCGATGCCATAGACGCCGGCATGAAAAACAGTATATGGATCGGGGTTGCAGGCCTCTGCCTGGTGGTGGCCTTTGTATGGATGTTCTTTCATTTTCTGGTCAACAAAAAAATCGCCCTTGTCCTTACGGCCATGGAGAAAATGAGGAACGGGGATTTCACCTTTTCCACCGAGGTGCCGTCCGGGGATGAGATGAACCATATCCTCAACCGGATCCATCTTGTGAATGGTAATATCCGGCAAGCTTTGAAAGAAGTGGTGGATTCGAGTTCTCAACTGACCCGGTCCGCCTCTGATCTTACCGGGATTTCGGAAACGCTGAGCAAAAGAAGCCGGGAAACTTCGGAAAATTCAGGTTCTGTTTCTTCCGCGGCAGAGCAGATGAGCAGCAATCTTGATTCCATTGCCGCTTCCATGGAAGAGGCTTCCTCCAGTCTGAATACGGTTGTCTCGGCGTCCGAGGAGATGAGTTCCACGGTGGGCGAGATTTCCCGGAACGCAAATACAGCCAAAGAGGTGGTGGACCAGTCCGTGAACGAGTTCGATCGGCTTTCCAAAGTGATAAATCAACTGGGTAAAGAGGCCGAGGATATTGATACCGTCACCAGAGAGATCAGTGACATTGCCGAGCAGGTCGGCCTTCTGGCCCTGAACGCAAAGATTGAATCCGCCCGGGCCGGAGAGGCGGGCAAGGGATTCGCAGTGGTGGCCCAGGAAATTACGGACCTTTCCGGCGAGGCCGGAAATTCTGCCAAAAAGGTGGATGAAAAGATCAAAGACATCCGGAACCAGGTAAAAACCACTGTGGAGGAAATCGGTAACCTCTCCGGCCGGATCAATGAATCCGATGATGCCATATCCGGTATTGCAACGGCTGTTGAAGAACAGAGCGCAACAAGCGAGGAAATCTCCGGCAGTATATCCGAGGTTTCCAAGACCATTACCGAAGTGGGCCGGAATGTGAGCGAAGGAGCCCAGGCCGCAGGAGAGATCGCCGGCCGGATCTCCCAGGTGGATGAGGCTTCCACGGACGTGGAAACCAACAGCACCGATGTGAGCGACAAGGCAGGCAAGCTGTCTCAAATGGCGGACAAACTCAAGGAGCTTGTGGCCCGGTTTTCCATATAGATGAAAGATCACCATGAAGTTCATGAAGATTTTGCTTCAGTTCCTTCATGGCCTTCATGGTAAAATTTGGGATTTTCCCTGGTACAAAGCCCATAGAGCGGGTCAGGACCCGGGTCGGACAACTTTCTGTTTGATCGTTCCGGCAAGGACAAATATTTCATCGATTTTAAAAATGTAGCCGGCACCGGCGAAAAAAAGGAGAAAAACCGGGGCGGAAACGGCGCATACGGAAAAGGCCCCGCCGAAGGTCCCGGGATCGATAAACCGGTACAGAAACGAGGTAACAGCGGAAAATGCCAGGCCGATCAGGATGCTGACAAAACTGATTTTACCGAAAAAACGGTATACCTGCCATTTTCCTTTGTTGCCTGTTCTCCGGTTCCACAATTCGTACAGCACCACCACCTGAAGGAATGCGGACCCCGAAAGGGCCAGGGCGACTCCCCTGGCATCCAGCAGGTTCATGAAAAGGTAAAAAAGCGGCAAGCTCACTACCACTGCAATGGTTCCGAACAGGGCGGGAAACCAGGTGTTTTTGGCGGCGTAATACCCCCGGACCACAACGGTCTGGGCGGCAAATGCAAAAGCCCCGCCCAGAAGGTACGGCAGAACTTCGGCGGTCATACGGGCGGCTTTTTCCCCGAATTCTCCCCGCTGGAACAGCAAAAGCACGGTCTCGTGTTTCAAAACGATCATCAGAACGGAAAAAGGGATGACCAGGAAGAGAAATTTCAGAGTGCGGTTTAACAGCTCGTTGAGCCGGTCAAACTCTTTTTTGTCGGCAAGCTGGGCCATGAACGGATAGGAGGCCACGCCCACGGCCTGCCCGAAAAGGCCCACCAGGATGAACATGATCCGAAGCGCATAGTTGAGTGCGGCGATGCTCCCTTCATCCAGGTACGAGCCGAAGAATTTGAGAAGAATTTCCGTTGAAAAGGTCATGGTCAGTCCCACCATCAGCGGCAGTGTCAAAAGAACGTACCGGATGAAATCCGGGTGCTTGACCCGGATCAGGGGATGAAATTTCAGGCCGGCTTTTCTGGCACCGAAAAACTGTATGACAAAATTTCCGATGAATGCACCGGCAAGAACGCCCCATGCAAATCCTTCCATCCCGATGAATCGGCTTAGCAAAAGGCCTCCGGCAATAATGCCGAGATTGTAGAAAAGAGGGGCCAGCGCCGGGATCAGAAATTTTTCCCTGGCAAACTGGACCGCCATGAAAAGACCGCCTGAAAAAAAGAAAAACTGGGCCGGGATGATGATCCGGGTCATTCTCACTGCGCTTTGAAACAGGACCGGATCATCCAGACCCGGTGCGAGGATGCCCACAAGACTGGGAGCAAACACAAACGAGACCACGATAAAGAAAAGAAGAAGCAGTCCGAAGGTGTTGAAGATGATGGAGAAAACCCGCCATCCTTCTTCTTCGTTTCCCGCTGTAAGATACGAGGTGAAAATCGGGATAAAGGTCACCGAGAGAAAACCGCTTGCCACGATGTGGTTCAGGATTTCCGGGAGGATAAAGGCCACCTGGTAGGCGTCCACGCATCCCTGTGCGCCTCCTGCAAAAGCAATGGCCATTTCCCTGAAAAGTCCGATTACCCGGCTGGCGAACACGGAGGCCATCATGATGAACGAGGCCGCCCCGACTTTTTTGTATAAGCTTTTTTCCGTCATAATAACATTAATGGCCTGAGAGGCTTTGATAAAATAGGTATTAGGTGTTAGGTATTGGGTATTAGCTAACACCTAATACCTAAAACCTAAAACCTAACACCTAAAACGGTTACCAGATGTATCACAAAGATGGCTTGAAGAAAAGTGATAAAACAGTGTAAAATATTTGACTCAAGGCGGTGCGAGCGCATATAAACAAGAGACAAGAAACAAGAGACAAGAAACAAGAGACAAGAAACAAGAGACAAGAAACAAGAGACAAGAAACAAGAGACAAGAGACAAGAAACAAGAGAGAAGAGAAGGTTGTATTCAAGTTGCGGAGTGAAAACGTTATGAACAAGTTTACGGGAATCGGGCTGATTGCGTGGGCGGGGGCACTGGTTCTGCTTTTGTTCCAGGGGGTTTCTCTTTTTATGAACCAGGAGGGCTGGCAGAATCTCACCATGTCGGACCTGACCGGCAATGCTGTTGACGCCGTGATCACCAAAATTCCGGTGGAGGCGGTTATCACGGGATTGAATTTTCTGTTGATCGAAATCGCCGCCTATCAGTTTTTATTTGGATTCGGGCTTTTGTGCCTGATTATCGGCGCTTTCAGCAAAATGTAATGCAAGGTGTGGCAAAGAGAAAGGCAGGAAGATCGCATGAAATTTTATGAGCCCGTGAAACCCGTGGCGTCGGGCAACATGGCAAAGGCCCGTAAAATTCATGCGATCGCCCTGAACAGAGAGGTGGATGGATATGGCTGAATCGATTTTTTCAACACATCTGGAAAGAAGGGATTTCATAAAATATCTGGCCCTTTCCGGGGCCGGGATGGCCGGATGGAACATGCTGTCCGGGTGTGCGGTGAATCCGGTTACCGGAGAACGCCAGCTGATGATGGTATCGAAGGACCAGGAAATCCGGATCGACCGGCAGCAGTCCCCGCATCAGTTTTCCGCGGATTACGGGGTGTCTTCGGACCAGGCGCTGAACACATATATCGACGGGGTGGGCAAACGACTTGTGCCTGCCGTGCACCGGCGGGATATGCCGTATTCGTTCCGGTGCGTGAATGCCGTGTACGTTAACGCATATGCGTTCCCCGGCGGGAGTATCGCCCTTACCCGGGGAATTATGCTGAAGCTTGACAACGAGGCGGAGCTTGCCTCCCTTTTGGGGCACGAGCTCGGCCATGTGAATGCCCGCCATACTGCAGAGCAGATGTCCAAAAGCACTGTTTCATCTCTTCTGGTGGGCGGGGTCAGTGCGGCTTTGAGCACCGGTGACAGCGGTCTGGAAGGATTGGCCCGGCAGCTCGGGATGGTCGGCCGGCAAATGCTTCTTGCCCATTATTCCAGGGACAATGAACGGCAGGCGGATGCCCTGGGAAACGAATACCTGGTGAAAGGCGGTTATTCCACCGACGGGTTCACAGGGCTTATGGAGATGCTCAACTCCCTGCACAAGGCGGAATCTTCGGCCGCGTCCGTCCTGTTTGCCACCCATCCCATGGGATCGGAACGGTACCGGGATGCAAAGGAAAGGGCGGCCGGCATGTATAAAACGTCGAAAAACCTTCCGCTTAACCGTGACCGGTACATGGATGCCACAGCAGGAATCCGGGCGAAAAAGGCCTCCATCGAAGAGTTGCAGAAAGCGGAGGCATTTATGCGGAAAAAGGCGTATGACAAGGCGGAAAAGCACTACCGCCAGGCCCTGAAAGGGCTTGAGACCGATTATGCGGCCAATCTGATGACAGCCAAGTGTCTATTTGTTCAAAAGAAGTATGACCAGGCCGCCGGATTCTGCAAAAACGCAGTGGAAATCGATCCCAAAGAGGGTCAGGCCCGGTATGTTTCAGGACTTTTGTATCTGAATATGAAAAAGTATCCGGATGCATTCCGGCAGTTTGAGAAATATGATGCGATCCTGGGAGCCAATCCACAGGTGACATTCTTCAAGGGATACTGTCTCGAGGAAATGGGAAGCCGGGAAAAGGCGGCGGAACAGTACAAAGTTTACCTGAACAGTGTACAGCAGGGGAAATATGCCGTCCATGCATACAAGAGACTCAAAGAATGGGGATATCTCTAAACCGGAAATCCGGACCGGGGCTTTTACGCTGGCTCAAACGGGTAGGGTGATGACCCTTTCCACGTTTGACGGCGGCACCTTGTGGTCCGCGCCGGTATATTATATGTTCTCTTCTGGCGCTTTTTATTTTTTTTCAAACAAAGAAGCCCGGCATATCAAGGATGTGCAGCAGACAGCAGGTGCATGCGCGGCTGCGGTTTTTTATGACGACAACCGGGTGGAAAATATCAAGGGGCTGCAGATGCAGGGAAATATTGTAAAAGTCGACCGGAAAGTGGAGTTTTCTCTGAAAGCACTGGAATATGCGAAAAAATTTCAGATCGAATGCGACCGGAGTCGGATTGCCGAATTTTTTTCCAAAACGTATAACGCCTCCTTGTACAAGTTCGTACCGGAATCGGTTTTTTACATGGACAACAGCATCCGGTTCGGGTTCCGGCAGAGTGTTTCCTTATGAAGTTCAAGACCCTTGCAGACTGTATCCGGTTTCTTGAAAAAGAAAATGAGCTGGTCCGCGTCACCGAAGAAGTGGACCCGGATCTTGAAATGGCCGAAATCACCAGAAGGGTTTTTGAAAACAACGGGCCTGCCGTGTTTTTTGAAAATATCCGGCAAAGCGGTTTTCCAGCCGTGTCCAATCTGTTCGGAACGTATGAACGGGCGCTGAAAATCCTGGAGCCGGAATTCGGAAAGCTCAAACAGCTCATCCGGCTGAAATCAGATCCGGCAGCTTTTCTGAAACACCCGTTCTCGAGTATCCGTTCCGCGTCAGCGCTTTTGCATGCGTATCCCCTCAAAAAGAACAAAAATAACAGCCATCTTTATCAGACAAAGATCTCCCGCCTTCCCATGGTCAAATGCTGGCCCGAGGACGGGGGCGCATTTGTTCTCCTTCCCCAGGTGTTTTCCATGGACCCGGAATCCGATACCGTCACAAGCGGCAACCTCGGCATGTACCGGATCCAGATGTCCGGCGGGGACTACATCCCGGACAGGGAAATCGGGCTTCATTACCAGCTTCACCGGGACATCGGCCGTCACCATCAAAAGGCACTTGAAAAAGGGGTGCAGCTGAACGTGTCGATTTTTATCGGCGGGCCTCCGGCCCATACCCTTGCCGCGGTCATGCCCATGCCCGAACACATGAGCGAGCTGTTTTTCGCAGGCGCCCTTGCCGGGCGGAATTTCCGGTACGCCGAAAAGGGGAGGAATGTCCTGTCCCTGGATGCGGATTTCTGCATCACGGGACGGATCATGCCGAAAAAGACCAAAAAAGAGGGACCGTTCGGAGACCACCTGGGCTATTACTCTCTTGAACATGAATTTCCGTATCTCGAGGTGACGTCGGTTACCCACCGCAAAGGGGCGGTATATCCGTTCACCGTGGTCGGAAGGCCTCCGCAGGAGGATACGGTTTTCGGCCGCCTGATCCATGAGCTGGCCGGACCTGAAATCCCCAATCTGATTCCCGGCGTGACCCGGGTGCATGCCGTGGATGCCGCAGGAGTGCATCCGCTTTTGTTTGCCGCGGCAAAAGAGCGGTACGTGCCGTATGAGCCCCGGCGGCCGAGAGAGCTTCTCACCCATGCCAACGCCATCTTGGGCACCGGCCAGCTTTCCCTTGCCAAATATCTTCTGATCTGTGCCGAACAAGACCGTCCCGCACCGGACATTTACAACGAGCAGGAGTTCATATGCCATATCCTGGAACGGATCGATTTTAGCGAAGACATCCATTTCCAGACCCGAACCACCATTGACACCCTGGATTATTCGTCCGGGAAACTGAACACCGGTTCCAAAGTGATTTTGGCGGCGGCCGGGAAAAAGAAGCGGACCCTGGCAAACCGCCTGCCGGCAGACTGGAATCTCCCGGATCCTTTTTCAAAAGCTTTCCTGGCAGCGCCCGGTATTGCAGCGGTCAAGGGGCCGAAGTTCGAAAACTACCGAAGAACGGAAGGGGAAATGGAGATTCTTGCCGGGTTCCTTGAAAGGGCCGAGGCAATGGACGGCATTGCCCTTGTGATTGTGGCGGATGATCCTGAGTGGATGAGCCGGGATTTTTCCAATTTTCTCTGGGCCGCGTTTACCCGGTCCAACCCGTCCCATGATATTTACGGGGCCGGGGCGTTCACCCGGTTCAAACACTGGGGATGCAAGGGACCGTTGATCATTGACGCCCGGATCAAGCCTTTTCATGCCTCGCCCCTGGTGCCGGATCAAAGGGTCCGAAAGCGGGTGGAATCCTTTGCCGCAAAAGGGAGAAGCCTTTACGGTATTTTTTGAGCCGGGCTGAATTCATATGTCAAGTTGCAAATTCCGTACCCGTTCACGGTTTACAGTTATCGGTTCACGGCCGAATCTGAAATGCTTCAATCGTTGCATAGTTCGGCATCCTTCATTTACCAGTTTACACTTTTTTTGAAAATACATCTGTTTTTCGTCTGATTGAGGATGCCGAAACTTGAAATTAGAAATTGGACATTTGGTAACGCATCTACATTCCTCTGTTTTTCCGAATTTCAATTTTCAAATTTCAAATTTCACTACCAAAACATAAAACCAACAAAGTGTAAACTACTTTTGATTTGCCATGAAGGATGCCCATAGTTCATTGAAAAAACTGTGAACTGTGAACCGACGACCGTGAACGGCTACCAAGTTCCTTGAGTCGTTCGAGATTCACAGGGTCCATGGCTTTTTTGTTTTCCCTTTTCGGGGTTTCAATGATTTTCGGAATACGGGCCAGTCGCGGGTCCGTCATGAACCGCCTGAAAGCTACGTCCCCTATACATCCCCGGCCGATGTGTTCATGCCGGTCCACCCGGGACGCCAGTTCATTCCGTGAGTCGTTCAGGTGGATGACCCGGAGCCGGTCAATACCGACCATATTGTCAAAAAGGTTCATGGTTTTTTCATATGCCTCGTCTGTCCGGATGTCATAGCCGGCGGTAAAGATATGGCAGGTGTCAAGACAGGCGCCCATGTTTTTACTGAACCGGGAACGGGCAATAATTTCCGCCAGGTGTTCGAACCGGTGGCCGATATTGGTCCCCTGCCCGGAAGTGGTTTCCAGAAGCAGACGGACCGATGTTCCTTCCAGTTTTTCAAAAACCGTGTCAATACTTTCCACGATGGTCCGGATGCCGGTCTTTTCCCCCTTGTTCATGTGGGAGCCGGGATGAAGAACAATATCGGATATCTGCAGAAGGCCGGAGCGGATCAGCTCATTTTTCAGGGCGGATCTCGATTTTTCAAGCTTTTCTTCCTCTCTTGCGCCAAGGTTGATCAGGTAGGAAGCATGGGAGACCACGCAATGAACCCGGGTTTCTTTCCTTGCACTGAGAAACCGGTTGATTTCATCTACGGTGGGGTACTTTTCCTTCCAGGTTCTCGAGTTTTTTGTGAAAATCTGGACTGCATTGCAGTTATGGTCGTGTGCTTCAAAAACAGCGTTCTGCAGTCCCCCTGCGGTTGAAAAATGAGCTCCGATGAATGGCTTGTCAATCATGTCAATTGACTCCTGTGATTTCGATACTCAGTTTCTGCTGGATTTTCTCGATCCTCTTGAATATTTCCTTCAGCATGGTCTGGTCGATTCTGGATAAATTCTTCGGGTTGATATAATTGTCCGCCTTGCCATTCTCGTCGGTGACGGCCGTAATCTGGCGTATGAACCGAAGATGCATGAGAAAATGGTAGGCCTGGACCATATCGTTGTACTCTTCTTTTGTCAAAATATGCCGGGTGTACAGCCGGAAAAGCCGCAACAGGGTATTGCTCTCCCGGATCGAATTTTTCAGTGCGTATATCCGGGCAAAGTCAATGATCGGCATCATGGCCCGTTTGATGTCGAAGGAATCTTTGTGCTCGCCTTTGGATTCAACCAGGATGTTTCTGAAAAAGCCTAGCGGCGGTTTGAAATACAGGGCGTTTTCCGTGAGATTCCGAAAAAAACCGGCCCACCCCTCCAGTGATTTGAAAAGATAGTCGTGAAGCTCGTCCGTGAGATACCGGTCGCCCCAGGCGCAGCGGAAATCGAAAAAAATGCTCGAGTACAGAAGATCCTTGGGGTCTGCAGTATGAATCCAGTCGAAAAAGTAGGTTTTCCATGTTGACAGCGGCTTGCACCAGGTCGGGTTTTTGGCCATGTTCCCGCCTTCGCAGAAATCAAAACCGGCCCTGTCCAGCCGGTTGCAGATGTACTCGGCAAGCTGTGAAAAGTATTCACTGCAAGCTTTTGCTTTTTCCGGATCAACAATGTCTTCATACACAATTGCGTTGTCCTGGTCGGTTTTCAGTGTCTGTTCTCTCCGGCCTTCACTGCCCATTACCATGAACGCAAAATCGCATGGGGGAGGGCCGGTACGGTCAACGGCGAACTGAATGATTTTATCCAGTATGGCGTCGGAAAATGTAGTGATCAGCCGGGTCAGATTGTCCGATTTGGCCCCGTTTTTAATGGGCTCGAGCATGATCGGGACAAGCCGGTCATAAATATGCTCGATCTGCTCGAACTTTTCCGCGTTCCTGATCTCCTGGATGAGAAAGTACGGGGACTTGCCCTGTTCGGCCAGAAGGTTCCGGTCCGTAAGCACGCCGGTGACTTCTCCGGCCTTGTTGGTCACGGCCAGATGTTTGATATCCTTTTCAATCATTGTCAAAAACGCCTCGAATACCTGGGCATCTATGGATACAGACATGAGCGGGGTGGACATGATCTCTCCGGTGCCGGCGGAGGAATCGTACCGGCCGCCGGCCACCCTCCTGAGGTCGGCATCGGTAATAATCCCTGCGACCGAGGCGGTTTCATCCTTTACGAATATATACGTGGAGCGGCTTTCGGCCATTTTTGCCGCCGCCTGCCGGATTGTATTCCCTATGGTACAGGACAGAATGTTGGGACGGAAAATCGAGGAGATGGGCTGGTTGAAGAACGGCATCGTGCTTTCCCGCTCGGATATCTGTTTTGCGATGATTCCGGCGTAAGAACGGTCCAGCATTTTTTTGCCGAAGGTGTTGGTGAAGTATTCCTTGAAGTGTTCGAATTCGGTGCAAAGCTCGAGAAATACTGAAGCCGGCAATTTGAAAAAAATGGTCTCTTCGATGAGTTTCAGTGTCCGTATGGATATCGAATTGTTCATCAGAATGGATATGCCGCCGAAGGTGTCCCCTTCTGCCAGAATGCCTTTGAGTATCTTTTCTTGCTCATGTTCAAAATACAGTTCGGCCGAGCCTTTGATGATGATGTAGAAGTGCTCGATCTTGGAGATTTCCTGGACAAAAAGGATTTTTGCTTTTTCATGGGTTTCCATGGTAAAGTGAGGCAAAAGGGACTCGATTTTTTCTTCCGGCAGGAAGGAAAACGGAAGCATCCCGGCTATGGTCGAAAGATCCTGTTGTCTCATACACTCTCCCGGATTGGATACTAATATTTTATTTTCGCATAATACGTGTGTCTGGATGCTTCAAGAGCATCCTTCAGTGTGTAAATCCCTTTCTGCTGCAGAAGAGGGATCAGTTTCATGAATATCTCCGCTGTGGCGATGGCGTCCCCGAGCGCTGTATGACGGCCGATGATATCGACTCCCACGCGTTCGGCGATCTCTTCCATATCGTGCCTCGCCCGGGCGGGGTGCAGAAACGCCGACAGCAGAAGGGTGTCCAGTACCGGGTTGCGGAACACAATGTTCGAAGAGGTTTCCTTCATCCGGAGCATCTTCATGTCAAAAGCGATATTGTGTCCCACAAGCACCGTATCTTCGGCATATTTGGAAAATTCCTTCAGCACTTTTTCAATGCATGGTTTCCCCTCGACCATCTCCTGGCTTATACCGTGAATTCTGTAAGATTCGAACGGGATCGCCCGTTTGGGGTCTATGATTCTCTCGAACGATTCGCTGTACTGGATTTTGTTGTTCACGATCCGGACCGCGCCGATGGAGATGATCTCGTCCCCTTCTTCCGGTTTGAGGCCTGTGGTCTCGGTGTCGAAAACCGTATAGGTGAGCCGGTCAATGGGATATTTGAAACGTCCTGCCGCATTTTCCATCCGGAAAAGGTCGAAATCATAAAATTCCGGTTTCCGCTCGGCAATCACCGGCGGTCTTCGGTCCCGCCGGACCGGGGTTTCTTCTCCGGCTCTGGATTTGAGAACAATCCGTATCCCGGAAAATCCGGTGGAGGAGGGGTTTATAAGCCTTACTTTACCGTTGTGCTGCTTGAGTACATCCGCCATGGTCAATGGTACGGCGATTCCGCCGGTATCCAGACGGGAGGTTTTCAGCTCGTACAGCCGGTCCTCGGTCAACCCTTGTCCCAGCCATTCAAGATCGAGATACACATTGCAATTCACGGCCCGGGTCCTCAGGTCGAATTCATCCACACCCGAGTCTGCGTAAATGGAAGTCACGATGAACATTATGCATTCCACAAAAGAATAGGTGTCCAGCATAATGGTGGTGTCCGTGTCCGCCGTCAATACATTGATCCTCAGTCCGAACTTGTGTCCGGCCCTTTTCTGTATAAAGGAAAGGATCTCCTTCATGGAAATTCCGGCAAGGTGATTCCGGGTGATCAGCGTTTCAATGATTTCCGATTCGATTCCCTGCATCTGCCGGTCGATTTCGGGGTTGTCCCCATACGGGACCAGTTCTCTTGTAAGCGTCTGGATCCGGGTTTCGATTTTTTTGTACCGGTCGATCTCATGGGTGATATCCCGGAAGATCAGAACAAAACCGGTCATTTCCCGATCTTTGTTTACAATCGGTACGGTTTCGAACCTGCATATGAACCTGCCGCCCACCGGGGCGATAAAGTACGAGGCCATATTTTCCGATTTTTCCGAATTCAGCCGGGATTCGATCTTCTCGACGGCATGGGCGATAAATCCTTTGTCCAGGAGGCTGAAAATCGACCGGCCCAGTCCGACAAATTGTTCATCCGCCGCCTCCTCCGGGTTGAGCTTGTTTTCAGGCGAGGAAAAATAGTATTTCGCCTGGCGGTTGTACAGGATGATCCGTCCGTTTTTGTTGCAGATCAGCACTCCTTCCGGAAGTTCCGCCATTATGGCGGCAAGGATGTTTTTCTCTTTTTCGACTTCCTCCCTGGCGCCGGAGATTTTTTGGTTTATGGTGCCCTGAAGTGATTCATACCGGTCTGCAAACCGGTTCAGAATTTTTGCAAGCTGGCTTGCCTCATGTCCTCCCCGGGGCTTGAGCCGGTAAGAGGGGTTGGAGGTAAACATCAGAGCGGTTTCATCCGTGATTTTTTTCAGCGGAAGGATGTAGATGTGGAAAATCGCGTCCAGCCCGAACAGAACCGCAGCCAGGAGCAGAAAAAAAGCGGCGAAAAAATACCCCATATATTGGTGTAAAATTGAAAGTACCAGCTTTTCCTGTTCGGTGGACAACCGGCTCCACAGGGACAAAAGAATCGCCGCAAGCAGCGCGAAGGTTACGATCACGGCAATGACGGCAAACCGGATGAATCTGTTTTTCGATTTCATATCAGTATACCGGAAAGATAGAGGAGTGATCCG
>JAIPEK010000004.1 GCA_021737205.1 Desulfarculaceae bacterium | reverse complement strand
TTCTGCTTTAATTGAACTTTCACTGAACGGAACAGGCAACGGCAAAACGGTTCTGCCGAACACGGTATTGTTCACCACGGCGCCTGCCGTATAAATGGCCAGCACACCCGAACCGATCAAAAGGTACCCTACTGCCGGTTTCAACCCGGCGGGAAAAATCTTCAGATCCATACCTGCGATAAGCCAGAGTGCGATATCCAGAAAAACCACGATAAAAAACAGTGTTTTCGGCCCCTTCAGATAGGCGGGTGTGACAATTGTCAAAAAACCGGCCCCGGCCATCCAGCACCACCCTTCCACATAACTCAAGGGGGAAATTCCGAAATGGAGCATGAGAAATTTGGCAATCACGCTTAACGCGGCGCCGAACATAAAAAAGGCGGAAAAGAAAAGAAAGACATTTCCACCGGTAATGTTGTGATCCTTGAGCTCGATAACGGCAGTGGTGTATTGCACGATGCCCCCGCCAACCAGCCAGGCGGCAAGCAAAGGCAACCCTCCCGGACCGACCTTACCTAGAAATACAGCACCGAAGCCAAAAGTAGCTACAGCCAATGCTCCCAGGCCAGCCGGCCCGGGGGATGCGAAAGAATGAACCTGTTCAGCCATACGATTCCTCCTGAATTGAGAGATAGATGTTCTGGTTAGTTCCTGATGAACCTGCTTAACCGATCAAGCGCTCAGTCACCTTAGTCTGAAAGTTCCGATCTTGTCAATAGGAGGGATGAAAAAATAATGTAAAACTTGCTTCGACCAACCAACGAGGACCAGGCAAATCGCCGAAGTCACCGCACTTCAAACCTCTCCCGGCGGCAAACCCCGGCAATCGCCTGATCCGATTTCGATTTCCTGCACAAACGGCTGACGGCCTTTTGTAAAGCTTTACAGGTCAGCAGCTATTCCGACTGTTTTTCCAGCTCTGAGATACGCTGATTTACGGCATCCAGCGCCGCTTTGGCGGAGTCAGCTTCGGTTTTGAGCATTTCCAGCTCACTGGAAGTAGAATACGGGTATCCCGGTTGGACAAACCGCGCTCCGAATCCCCATCCGGCACCTCGAAACCGTCCGAATCCGCCTCGACCGCCTCTTCTGAAGGCCATACCACGACCGTAGCCGTAAAAAGTCTGCTCTCCGGCGCCTGCGGGGTTGCACATTCCCCGGGCACCACCTGTCATCGACCCCATTCCCCGGGGACCTGTTCTATCAAAACCCGGCATATGGATCACCTTTCCTTTCTTTTACTGGATTATTGTACTTTTTTTGTTATCCTCTGCGGCCCTGTCCATGGCCGCCTCCCTTGCCGCGGCCGCCTCGACCGCCCTCACCACGGCCGCTTCCGGGTCTCTTTTCACCGGCCTGATCCGCCGGAGATATCCCGGAATTTCCTTTGCGACCTGTTCTCGGGCCTTCTCCTCGGGGTCCTGTTCCGTCTCTGTTCGGCATTGTATTCACCTCCCTGTTTTCCGTCATGTAATGATGAAAACCGTTTTCAATCATTTGATCAAAATATAATACGCCACCAAAAAGAAGTCAACACTATTTTTGATCAAATGATCAAAAAAAATCAAACATCCCAACCTTGACAAGTTTCATTTTTACCGATACTCTTTTATGATAATATGACCAGAATGAATCGGAACCAGTTTTCCGTCAAGGACTTCCCGAATTGTCAGAAACAGGAAAGGAGATAGAAATGACCAAAGTGGCGATTTTGAGATGCGAAAGAACGAAGACCGTTGTCCGGGGGTACAGGGAATGGCGGTTTCTTACAAACGGCTGGAAATCTCTTTTCTGGTCCGTCCGGATTTATAGGCCAGATAATCGGCAAGGATTCGGCCGTGATCAAACGCCAGAGTCTCCGGGAGCTCGACAGCACTGAAAACACAGGCTTCCCCGGCATCATCCGCTGCCTCGGGTTTGCCCGAGGCCGTTGCGATAAACACCATGGAGACGGTATGAAACCTTGGGTCCCGGCCGGGCTCCGAATACGCATGGAACTGTTCGACCAGATGGACATCCAGCCGGGTCTCCTCTTTGGCTTCTCTTTTTGCGGCCTGTTCCAGGGACTCGCCATAATCCACGAACCCGCCCGGAATGGCCCAGCCAAAGGGCGGGTTTTTCCGCTTGATCAGCACGATTCCGCCCTCTGTTTCAATGATGATATCCACGGTCGGGAACGGATTTCTCGGAGTCTGTGCAGCCATAGCCGATCCTTTTCTCCGTATCAGTAAATCGCGTCGAACTTGCATTTGTCAAAGCAGGTCATGCACTTGATGCATTTGTCCCTGTCGATGACCGCCACCTGCTTTTTCTGCCAGTCAATGGCGTCCGCAGGACAGCTTTTGTAACAAAGACCGCACATGGTGCACTTTTCCGGGTCCACCTGAAACTCCAGAAGATCGGTGCATATCTTGGCAGGACATTTTTTATCCCGGATGTGGGCGATATACTCATCCCGGAAGTACCGAATGGTGGAAAGAACCGGATTGGACGCAGTCTGGCCCAGACCGCACAGGGAGGACTGTCCGACCACCTCGGCAAGGCTTGTCAGCCGCGTCAGGTCCTCCATCCTGCCTTCTCCCCGGCATATTCTCTCCAGGATATTCAGAATCTCACGGGTGCCTTCCCTGCAGGGTGTGCATTTTCCGCAGGACTCTTCCTGGATAAAGTCCATGAAATACCTGGCCATGTCTACCATACAGGTCCGGTTGTCCATGACGATGACACCGCCCGACCCCATGATCGCCCCGACTTTAACGATCTCCTCGTAATCCACCGGCGTGTCAAGATATTGTTCCGGCACGCATCCGCCGGACGGCCCACCCAGCTGAACCGCCTTGAAAGTCCGTTTCTTGCCGGGAATGCCGCCGCCGATATCATGCACAAGGGTACGAAGAGTGGTTCCCATGGGCACTTCCACAAGCCCGATATTCTCCACATCCCCGGAAAGGGCGAACACTTTGGTACCCTTGCTGGTCCCGGTTCCGATGCTGCTGTACCACTCGCTTGTGTTGAGAACAATCCGGGGCACATTGGCAAGCGTTTCCACATTGTTCAAAATGGTCGGCTTCTCCCACAGCCCTTTGTTGGCCGGAAAAGGCGGGCGGGGTCTGGGCATCCCCCTTTTGCCTTCTATGGAACGCATCAGGGCGGTTTCCTCTCCGCAGACAAACGCGCCCGCCCCTTGGTAAATCTCGATGTCAAAATCAAATCCCGATCCGAGAATGTCCGGGCCCAGAAGTCCGTAGTCCCTTGCATGTTCGATGGCAATGGTCAGGCGCTTGATGGCCAGGGGATACTCGGATCGGCAGTAAATATACCCTTTGCTCGCGTTAATGGCCTTTGCCGCGATAATCATCCCTTCCAGGACGGCATGGGGATCCGACTCGAGAATGCTTCTGTCCATGAACGCGCCGGGATCTCCTTCATCCGCATTGCAAAGCACATATTTGGTATCACCCTCGGCCGCCCTGGCAAACGCCCATTTTTTCCCGGCGGGGAAGCCCGCACCTCCCCTGCCCCTGAGTCCGGAATCGGTGATTTCCCGGATGATATCATCCGGTTCCATTTCATTGAGGGCTTTGGCAAGGGCAAAGTACCCGTCCGTGCCGATATACTCATCAATGGTTTCCGGATCGATATGGCCTTTGTTGCGCATGGCGATAAAATACTGGCTTGCAAAAAACCGGATATCATCCATATGGGGAATTTTGTCTTTGGAGGCGGGCTCCTTGTAAAACAGGCGCTTGACCGGCCTGCCTTTAAGAAAGTGTTCCTCCACCAGTACAGGTGCATCCGACGGCTTGATTTTCTGGTAAAAGATCCCTTCCGGCTGGACCACCATCACAGGCCCGACCGCGCAGAATCCGTTGCACCCGGTGACAATGATCCGTACTTCGTTTTCAAGGCCCTGTTTTCGAATCTCGGTTTCAATGGCCTCCTTCACATCATGGCTGCCTGTGGATTCGCACCCTGTCCCGCCGCAGAGCATCAGCTGGATTCGCAATGTATTCATCATGTTGATCCGCCCTTATTCATACTTTTCAAGTATATCAATTACCTTGTCAGATCCGACACTGCCGTGAACATCTTTGTTGACCACCATTACCGGAGCAAGACCGCAGGCGCCCAGACACCTGACTTCTTCCAGGGAAAACCGCCTGTCATCCGTGGTCTCTCCCTTTTTAACGCCGTATTTGTCACCGATCCGTACCAGTGCGTCCTTGATGCCCTTGACGTAGCATGCGGTTCCCGTGCACACTTTGACCCGGTTCCGTCCCTTGGGGGTCAGCGAAAAAAACGAATAAAACGTGGCAACTCCGAAAACCTCGCTTGTGGATATACTCAACCCTTTTCCAATAAAATCCAGCAGAGTGGACGGCAGATATCCCACCTGCTCCTGGCACCTCCTCAATACGGAAATAAGGGATCCCGGCTTTCCTTTTCCTTCTTCAATAACGGCATCGATATTTTTCCACATCTCATCCGTAATATCCGGGTGATGCGGGTATTTTCCTTTTTTCATTTCACTCTCCTGAACGTCGATTTCCTTGGGGCAACTTTGCATACTACACTGGTTTTTCACAATAAAACAAAATTGTCAACGGGTCTTTCAAACTTTCGCGAGGAGACGGAGGATTTCACGATCATATGCCGGTGCCATGCGGTCCCAGGAGAACTTCTCCATTTCACCGGAAAGTATCTGCCGTGTACTGTCATACCCGCCCGGATTCAAAAGCAGATGTGTCAGTTTTTTTACAAGATCCGCCCGGTCCGAATAGATCACCTGGTCATGGAACCGCTCCGGCATGATTTCCGGATAGGAAAGCCGTTCCGGCAGAAGAGGAAAACATCCCATCCGCACCGCCTCCACCACGGATATTCCGAAATTTTCCTGAATGGCGGTACTGACCACCACGGTCCCCTGACTGAGAAGCTCCAGATACTTTTGCCTGGACTCTACGTATCCGAATGCCGTGATATGATCGGAGAAGTCCTCTTCGGCCCGGGCAAACACCTTTGGAATCCGTTCATAACTCTCGCCGACAAGTGCGAGCCTGAATGGAACCCCTGCATCCCGGATATCGCGCAGCACGCTGAAAAAGACTTCCGGCTGTTTGTCCCACTCCCATCTGTGGTTCCATACAATAAGCGGAGGTTTGCCGCAAGAAGGGGGTATGCCCGCACCCGTCACCGGAAACCGGCATCCCGGATACAGCACTCCGGTTTTATTCCGTATGTCCTCCATGATCCACTCCGGAGGATGGTCAGGTACGTTTTGAATCAAGGATTCAGCCGCCTGAAAGAACCGGTCGCGGTGAAACTGCGAATTGAACACCACCCGGTCTGCGGCAAGTGCCGAAGTAAGATTGATATAGCCGAACTCCCCGGTCCGTTTTTCCCCGGGGCCTTCCGGATAGGTGAGCTGATTTTCATGGAAATAGAGCAGAAGCGGGACTTCCCGGTTGCCTGAAAACGCCCTTAAATCAGCCACATTCATCATGTCCGTTGCCGCCACCGCATCACACGTATCAATGGATTCCATCCGCTTTGCAAAATAAAGCGCCGACCCCCGCATCCGCCATTTCCAGAACCGATCCGGCAGCGTCAGAAGCTCGATATCATGAGCAGAATTCGCCTGCCATCCCAGGGAGAAATCCTTGTGAGAGCCTCCGCAAAAAGGCTCCAGAAAGACTATATTCAGTCGCTGCATAAAAAAATTTCCATTGTTCCGTCGAAAACGGGGGCGGGCCCGACCCCTCACACATCACCGGCACGGTCCCTGCTACATCTGAAGGTAGGTTCGTGCCCCCGCATACCTGCGCTGATAATATCGCCTTTTCAAAGTTTCCCTGCACACGGTCTTTCCCCTGGCCGGTGCATGGATAAAACGGCCGGCACCGATATAGATCCCCACATGGGAAATGCGGCCGCCGGATTTGAAAAACACGAGATCCCCTTTTGCCAGGTTTCTTTTATTCACAAAACGTCCCCGGCCGTACTGGTTGTTTGCCGTTCTCGGCAGATCGATGCCCACTTTCCTGTACACCGACAGAACCAGTCCGCTGCAGTCAAATCCGGTCTCCGCACTCTCCCCTCCCCACAGATACGGTACCCCGAGATACTTTTCCGCCTCTGACACGATTTTCCTGCGGATCGGCTGCCCTGCAGGGACATCCTCCGTCTCATAGCCAGGCGGGATAATAAAAAAATCACGGATAATGTCAAGTTTTTTCAGACGCAGCGCCTCTTCACGCGCTTTTGTCCGCGATGCAAAATTGCCGAACCTCACCTTGAAAAGACCGTCATCATCCTTGAAACAGAAGGCTTCCGCATATGGACGGATTTTTATTGTGAATCGTTCTGCATTGGAAAAATTCCGGAAGGCGCCCGCCTGAACGGAATATTGTATGGCGTACGGGAAGCGGCCGGAATCGGGCAAATACACCGACCGCTCCTTAAAATCCGGGCTGCAGGAGAAAATCAGAGCTGCGGCGGTCAACACGGATACGGGGAAAATCAATCGCTGGATCATACCCGATTATACCGCAATTAATCGATTTTTCAAGTGTACACACCGTTTCCCTCAGGGTGATAATAGAACCCGGCGCTACAATAGAAATTTTCAATGCCGGCAGTCCATATCATTGAAATTTACTATTTTACTTATTGTGCCTTTCCATAGTATTGAATCGAACCAGATTTTATATGAAAGAACAACATTTTTTACTATGAAGGGCATGAAGGAACTGAAGCAAAACCTTCATGAACTTCATGCCCTTCATGGTGATCTTTCATCATTTGTTGTGGCCGCCCAGGCCATGAATTTTATTGAGAGATTGAAACTGCGGAGACCGTGAGTTTATGAAAAAGATGGATTGGATATATACAATCTGCCGGTGGACGCTGGGGGTCATATTCATATATGCCGGCGGTACAAAATTGCCTGAGCCTGAAATCTTCGCCGTTTTGATCGAGGCATACGGAATCGTCCCCGAGGGTCTTCTCATGCCTGTGGCGATCGGGTTGCCGCTGCTGGAGGTGACCGCCGGCATCGGCCTGATACTGGACATCAGGGGAAGCCTCACCCTGGTTACGGGGTTGCTGGTTCTGTTTATAGCAATCCTTGGGTACGGGATCTGGATGGGACTGGATGTGGACTGCGGCTGCTTCGGTCCCGGAGATCCGGAGGCCGAAGCGTTTCACGGATTGAGACTGTCACTGTTTCGGGATCTTTTCATGATCACCGGAGTGATTTTTTTATATGGCTGGCGCCGGTATCGTGCCATACGGCCGCCGGGCGTCATGATTTTTTTGAATCAACTGTTGGGTAAAAGGAGAAAACAAAATGCGCATGGGTAAATCTTTACTGAAAATTGTTCTGGTTGCGGGACTTGTGGCCGGGATGGCTGCTCCTGCCGGAGCCTTTCTGGACAACAAATTTGAAAAGGAAGTGGAAAAGGAAAAAGGTGCGGTCAAACTGGTGCGTGAAGTCAAGCGCGGCGGATATGACGTGGTAACCACGGAAGAACTGAAAAAATGGATCGATTCCGGAAAAGATATGCGGATCGTGGACACAATGCCGTATGAAGACAGCTTTAAAAAACAGCATGTGCCCGGAGCTGTCCAGTTTCTGTTCCCCATACCGGAGATGAACGAATGGGATACCGGAAAAACCGGCGGCAAAACCCTGGAAGACTTCAAGAAACTGCTGGGCGACGACAAGGACAAACGGATCGTGATCTACTGCGGTTTCGTCAAATGCACCCGCAGCCACAACGGTGCCGCCTGGGCCGTCAAACTCGGCTACAATAACGTGTACCGCCACCCGGGCGGAATATTTGCCTGGAGGGGAGCGGATTTTCCTCTTGAAAAGGTTGAGTAGACCAGCGATATGATGACAGGGATGCCGAACCGGTACAACCGTCATGATCCTCAGGCCGAGGTATTGACCGAACAGATTAAAGAACGCGCGCGAAACCTGTATCAGACCCGGCAGCTGCTGTGCGCCGAAGCGGTTGTGTTAACCTTGAACAATGCCCTTGACGGCGGCCTGAGTGACGCTCAGGCCGTCTCCATTTCAGCGCCGTTCAGCATAGCACTGGGAGACAGCGGCTGTATATGCGGAGCATTGAGCGGCGCCGTTCTGGCGTGCGGTCTGTTCACAGGCAACGACCGGCCCCCGGGTCAGCGCCGACACATGCGCGACAACGGCCGGCAACTCCACGATACGTTTAAAGCCGCCAATGGGGCGACCTGCTGCAGGGTGCTGACCCGCAAAGTCCGCCATGACCGGCAGGCCCACTTCGAGCAGTGTGCCCGTTTAACTGCGGATGCCGCCGAAATGGCCGCCCGGCTGATCCTGTATCAAAGGCCCGAGCTTGTCGGATCTGCCGACTCCGGATTTCTTCATAAAAAGGATACCCGGATCGGCGCTTTGATCAACAGGCTGTTTCAAAGGTTTTCTGTGAAAATGTAAAGACGGCCTCATGCCGGGTACAAGCTCCGTTAGTCGACTCTATCCCAAGAGGCTAGCAGTTTCTGTTTTTAATCGTTCCACAAGCCAAACCTTGATGATCGATTGGCGAGTTACACCAATCCGGGCCGCTTCACGATCAAGAGAGTCAATAACCCAGACAGGAAAGTCAACATTAATACGCCTTTGTTCCTGATTGGGTTTACGCAGAGTAGTAAGGTCTACATCATCAATGATGTCTTCCTGGTTTTGGTCAAATTTTTTGTCGAAATCCTTAGCTTTCATATAGCTCAACCTCTTACAAGAGAGCTTTTTATTTCTATATCCATCAGCCATGACCGCCGGATGGTGGTTTCCTGTTTTCATCCAGAACGCGACGGACGGTTCGGGCCATTTCTTTGAGAACAACCGGCTTTTTTAACAATGCGTTTATACCGATTGCCTCCGCCTTTTCCTCATCCATTTTTGCACTGAAGCCGGTACAGATAATCACCGGCGTCTGAGACCGGATCGCCTTGACCTCTTCTGCAAGCTCATCCCCGGTTATGCCGGGCATGGTCATATCGGATAAAACCAGATCAAATCGATCCGGATCGGACCTGAAAAGGTCAAGTGCATCAAAACTTTTACAGCAAGGGGTTACCCGGTATCCCAGCCTTTCAAGCATCTGTTTTTCCAGATCCGCAATCGCCTGTTCGTCATCCACCAGAAGGATTCTTTCATCTCCGGAAGGCACGGAGTCCTGTTTTTCAAATGATTTTTCACCCCCTTCGTGCTCCATGGCCGGAAGGTATACATCAAAAGTGGATCCCTGTCCCGGTTTGCTTGCAACGAAGATTTCACCGCCGTACTCTTTTACAATTCCATACACCACGGAAAGGCCCAAGCCGGTTCCCTTGCCCTGTTCTTTGGTGGTAAAATAGGGATCAAAAATTCTCTCCCTGTCATCCGGTGCAATGCCCTGACCGGTATCGGATACGGACAGTTTTGCATATCGGCCGGCCGGAAGATTGCCTTTTTCCGCCCCGTGATCTGCCAAGTTCGCGGCATGCAGTTGTACATCGATTCTGCCGTCGCCCTCCTCCACAGCATGGTAGGCGTTGGTGATCAGGTTCATTGCGATCTGATGAAGCTGTGTCGGATCCGCCTGCACCTTCGGGCAGCCGTTTGCAATCTCCTGATGGATTTCTATACTGGCGGGGATTGTCGAACGGCTTAATTTCAGCACTTCTTTCAATACCATCTGAAAGTGAACCGGAACGGCTTGATGATCCGAGCGGCGGCCCACTGCGAGGATCTGCCGGACCAGATCCCGGCCCCTTTTCCCGGCGTTCAGTATCTCCCGGATATGATCATGCTCGACACTGCCGGGGGAGAAATCCTCTATCAGCATTTCAGAAAATCCTATAATCGGATAAAGAATATTGTTGAAATCATGGGCGATACCGCCGGCAAGGGAACCGATCGATTCCATTTTCTGGGTTTGCCGGAAGCGTTCTTTTATTTTCAGTTCCTCTGTAATATCTTTTTTCACCGCAACGAAATTGGTAATTCGGCCGGTTGTATCAAGCACAGGGGAAATGACGGCCTTTTCATTATACAGGGACCCGTCTTTTTTCCTGTTTACGAACTCTCCTTCCCATGTCTGTTTGCCCAGGATGGTATCCCAAAGGGCTTTGTAAAAGGACAACTCATGCACCCCGCTTTGAAGAATCCGCGGGGTGTTTCCGATCGCCTCTTTCGGGGTGTAGCCGGTAATTTTCTCAAAAGCCGGATTAACGTATTGAATCACCCCTTTTTCATCCGTGATCACAATAATTTCATCCACCTGTTCGATGGCGGACATTAATCGTTCTCTTTCCGCTTCCGCCAGGCGTTTTTCCAGGGTATCTTCATACAGCGCCACGATCAGGCCGGAAGGAAGTTTGAATACAAAGTTCTCAACCCATTCCTCCACTTTGCCGTCTTTATACCGGGTTAGCGGATGCTCCTCTGAAGTTCCGGTTTTCCATACCCGTTGAAACACATCCAGCAATCCGATATCCTCAACTGCAGGAAAAATTTCAGTCACGCGTTTGCCGATGAGTTCCTCTTTTTTCTTTCCACCCATTTTCAACCCGGCCCGGTTCAAATCAACGAAAACAAAATCCTCTCCTCCATCAACCGCTTCGTATATGGCCACACCGCTTGCCATATTGTCAAAGAGCATTCGGAAGCGCTCGGTACTCTCAGCCAGTCTTTGTTCAACCAGCTTGCGCTCGGTAATGTCCATATGCGTACCGAGCATTCGTTTCGGCTTGCCCTGATCATCTGTTTCAACGGTTTTCCCCCGGGCCAGAATCCATCTCCAGTCGCCCTGCTTCGTTTTCATCCGTGTCTCGATTTCAAAGGGCTCAGCCAGTTCAAGATGATCAAAAACGGTGTCCACTGATGGTTGCAAATCTTCCGGATGAAGAAGCTCTTTCCATGTTTCAAACTTCTGGGGCAGTTCGTACGGGTCATATCCCAGCATCGTATACCAGCGGGAACTGAAATACACCTCTCCGGTATCCACCCGCCAGTCCCAGACGGCATCACTTACCGAATCCAGCGCCAGCTTCAAACGCTCTTCACTTTCGGCCAGCGCTTTTTCCACGTTTTTGCGTTCCCGGATTTCATTTTGAAGTCTGTCCACGGTGGTTTTTAATTGACCGGTTCTGTCCCGGACCAGAGATTCCAGGTGTGCTTTGCGGTCCAGGAGCACTTGTTGCTGTACATTGTTTTCTATTCTCAGGGCGATAAGATTGAATGTGTTTTCCACATAAGCGGCATATTCATTGAATGCCTCCTCATCCGACAGACTGACACAGAACAGTCCGTACAGATCGTGGTTGGTCCCGATTTTGAAACACCTGACACGGAATTTTTCTTCAAAAGCTTTCAACGAATGGCTTTTTTCCGCAGCCGGGACTGAAGGGTTTGTCAAACGTTCATATACGTCTTGGACGTGTCTTTGAAATGCTCCGTTTCCCGGATCCGTCGAGTAATACGTATCTCTTACCCGTATAAAAACAGAATGTATGCCCGGAAACCGGAGGAACGCCTTGCATATGAAACCGGGCATCTGTTCTTCGGGAATCACGTGGATT
Organism: Desulfarculaceae bacterium; assembly: GCA_021737205.1. Lineage (GTDB taxonomy): Bacteria > Desulfobacterota > Desulfobacteria > Desulfobacterales > Desulfobacteraceae > JAIPEK01. The sequence goes on along the minus strand of JAIPEK010000004.1, from coordinate 11,234 downwards.
GTGCTCTGGAGCAGAAGGATTTGACCCAGATGGGCCGACTCCCGGGTCATTTTCACCCCTCTTCTGAAAATTTGATGCGACTATTGGGAACCGGCATTGTTTCTTTCCATCCGGTCCTTATATTCCTTGATAAAAACATCGGGTTCGATATACCCGGGATTTTTCACCAGTTGTCCGCGAACAATCATCATCGGATGGACGCTTAATATATCCATCAGCACATCCCCCCTGAACTTTCTTGCATCATACTGACAAACCGTGGTCAGGGGATAACGGTTTAAAATATGATTCAGGGCGGCTTCATATTCCAGCAATTCATGAATGTCCGCATGATCTTCCTTAACCGCCCAGGACATTTCACCGGCACCTCTGGCGCCGGCATGACCTTCTTTTATGGCATTATCATAGTATTCGCCGACAACGCCGAGCATAAAATCTTTTGAAAAGTAATTGTCCGGGCAGCAGGCGTAATGGGCTTTTGTGATATCAAAATCATCTTGATTTTCATCGATATCAACGCCCAGATCCATCAATTCTTTTTTCATTTCCGCAGGAGAGATGTCATCCACCAGATACAGGATTTTTTCTTTTTCAAGAACCCCCTGCTGTAAATATCTGGCCATTGTTTTTTTTCTTTCATGATCATCGTTGTATACATAGATGATATGATGCCCCTCTTGAAACCTTTCCGCTGAAAGGCCCAGGGAAATTTCTCTTTTTGTTTTTCGCATACGCCCTCTCCCTCATACCATCCGAAGATGGCGGAAATAGTAGAAACCTTTTTTTCATAGCAACATCTTTTATCACTCTATAGCAAAATCTCTTTCATTGCAAAATGTAAAAACGGTTTTCCTGTAAAAAAGCAGGTTTGACAAGGCAGAAAGGGTTAAAAAAGCGGCGTTTCAGGTTATATTGAAACACCGCTTTCTGTTTTATGAAGGGTTAAGATCGAACCGGTCAAGGTTCATTACTTTGCTCCACGCCGCTTGGAAATCATTCAGGAACTTTTCTCGACCGTCCTCACTTGCATAGACTTCTGCAAGGGCTCTCAACTGGGAGTTGGAACCAAAGACAAGGTCCACACGGGTACCGGTCCACTTGGGTTCCCCTGTTGCTGCATCACGGCCCTCGAATACGTCTTCGTCTTCCTCACTCGCCTTCCATTCCGTGTTCATGTCCAGAAGATTCACAAAGAAGTCATTGGTGAGTGTCTCGGGATTTTTGGTGAAGATACCGTGCCGGGTATTCCCGAAGTTGGTATCCAATACCCGCATACCGCCGACCAGAACCGTCATCTCCGGAGCGGTAAGCCCGAGCAGCTGCGCACGATCCACCAAAAGTTCCTCCGCACCCACGGAGAATCTGGTTTTCCGGTAATTCCGGAACCCGTCCGCAGAAGGTTCAAGTACGGCGAATGACTCGGCATCGGTCTGCTCCTGTGACGCATCCGTCCGTCCCGGGGTAAAGGAAACGGCCAATTCATGACCGGCGTTTCTCGCGGCCTGCTCCACGCCTGCACATCCGCCCAGAACAATCAGGTCCGCCAGTGATACCTTTTTCCCGCCGGACTGGACACTGTTGAAATCCTTTTGAATGCCTTCCAGGGTTTCCAGCACAGGTGCCAGCCGGTCCGGCTGGTTGACTTCCCAATCCTTCTGCGGTGCAAGGCGGATTCGCGCCCCGTTGGCGCCGCCGCGCTTGTCCGAGCCGCGGAACGTGGATGCCGAAGCCCAGGCGGTGGAGACCAGTTGAGAAATCGACAGGCCGGAGACAAGGATCCTTGCCTTGAGGTCTGCGGTGTCCTGCGCGTCAATCAGCTCATGATCCACTGCAGGCAGAGGGTCCTGCCAGATCAGTTCCTCATCCGGAACCTCCGGGCCGAGATAACGCGACCTCGGGCCCATGTCGCGGTGGGTCAGCTTGAACCATGCCCGGGCGAAGGCTTCTGCGAATTCCTCGGGGTTTTTTTGATAGTGTCTTGCAATCGGCTCATAAACAGGGTCGAACCGAAGGGAGAGATCCGCCGTGGTCATCATGGGCCGGTGCGTTTTCGACGGGTCGTGGGCATCCGCGATCATGTCCTGCTCCTCCACATCCTTGGCAAGCCACTGATATGCCCCGGCCGGGCTTTTCACAAGCTCCCATTCGTATTTGAACAGTACGTTCAGATACCCCATGTCCCATTTGACAGGGTTCGGCTTCCATGCTCCCTCGATTCCGCTGCCGATGGTATCACCGCCTTTGCCGCTGCCGAAGCTGCTCTTCCAGCCGAGTCCCATCTCTTCGATGGGGGCTGCTTCGGGCTCCGGTCCCACGTGGGAGGCATCACCCGCGCCATGACACTTGCCGAAGGTATGCCCGCCTGCCACAAGCGCGACGGTCTCTTCATCGTTCATCGCCATGCGGGCAAACGTCTCCCGGACATCTTTCCCGGAGGCGACCGGATCCGGGTTGCCGTCCGGGCCTTCCGGATTCACATAGATCAACCCCATCTGCACGGCGGCAAGAGGATTTTCCAGTTCCCGGTCACCGGAGTACCGGCTCTTCGGTTTTTCGCTGGTCGCCAGCCATTCCTCTTCAGCGCCCCAGTAAATATCCTCTTCCGGTTCCCAGACATCCTCGCGCCCGCCGGCGAAACCGAACGTTTTGAATCCCATTGACTCCAGCGAACAGTTACCGGCAAGAATCATGAGATCGGCCCAGGAGAGTTTTTTGCCGTATTTCTGTTTGATCGGCCAAAGCAGGCGGCGGGCCTTGTCGAGGTTCACGTTGTCTGGCCAGCTGTTCAGCGGCGCAAACCGCTGATTACCGGTTCCGCCTCCCCCTCGGCCGTCGCCCATCCGGTACGTGCCTGCGCTGTGCCACGCCATTCGGATGAAAAGCGGCCCGTAGTGACCGTAATCAGCCGGCCACCATTCCTTTGAATCGGTCATCAACGCAAAAAGATCCTCCTTGACCGCCGCAAGGTCGAGTTTTTCGAATTCCTCTGCGTAGTTGAAGTCCTTTTCCATGGGATTGCTCATGTGAGAGTGCTGATGGAGAACCTTCAAGTTCAGTTGATTCGGCCAAAAGTCCTGGATCGAAGTGCCGCCGCCGGCGACCGGTTTTCCCGTCCGCCCCGTTACCGGGCACTTGCTTTCTTCATTCATACCGTCTCCTCCTTTTGTCTTTGAATTTTTGCACCGGTCGCTGTAAGACAGCGTTTCGATGCATATTTTTCCGGTCAGGAAGATGGCGCCTGGTCCACGATCGCCTGATAGAGTACGTAATATTTGTTGATATTGCTCACGTATTGCACGGTTTCCTGGCCGATCAGGCGTAAAGCCGCTATCTCGGCATTCCGGAACCACCTGTTTTGATCCAGCCCCATCTGTGCGGCCTTCGCCCTGACTCTTCGGATTTTGGCCGGACCTGCGTTATAAGCGGCAAGGGTCATACGAACACGATCCTGGGGCCTCATCTCCTCTTTGCTGTAGTAATGATCCCGCAGAAAAGCCAGGTATTTTACCCCGGCATGAACGTTGTTCTCCACATGGCGAATGTTACTGATATCGATTTTTTTGTCTTTCGCCGTGGAAGGGAGCACCTGCATCAGGCCCACGGCACCGGCGCCGCTCTTTTTGGAATGATCCAGGCCGGATTCCTGGAACGCCACTGCCAGTATCAATAACCAGTCAAATTCATACTGTTTCGCATATTTCTGGATAACGGATTTGTATTGCTTAAGCTTTTCCCAGTTCTCCGGGTCTTTCGGGTTGTCCAGTTTTCCGGCCTGCTCGAAATATCGTTTAAAATAAATATTCCCCAGCATGGTTCCTTTTTTATGGGTCTTTATAAATTGATTCAGGCTTTTTCTGAGCTCGGGGTTTTCTTTTCGAACCATCCAGGCGATTTCGGATCCTTCTCTGAGGCGCATTGTGTCATGGATCTCTATGTTTTCCAGCACCCCGGACCAGGCATCCGCGATATGGGAATCCGCCACGGTGATGTCCAATGCACCGGAGTTCACCATTTCAAGGATACTTTCCGTTTCAAGCTCCTCACTGAGAAGTTCGATTCGAACAGGCTTCCTGCCTGCTTTCTTCAACCTCCGGTTCAGACGTTCAAGGCTTTCAAAATAGCTGCTGCTTTTACGCACATACACTCTCTTACCACTCAGGTCGGCCAACTTTTCAAGGATCCCCGCCTGCCGGTTGGTGACCACGACTTCATTGACATTTTTCAGATAAGGATCAGTGAATGCCGCCTGCTTTTTTCTTTTCTCGGTGATGGTCAGCCCGGCCGCAGCGATATCCCCGTATCCCTCAATCAATTTCGGGATCAGTTCGTCTCTGGAAACCGGAATAAATTCAAGCACGACTTTCAGGTCTCTTTTGCCCGCCGACCGGTTCAGAAAATGTTCATACCCCTTTAAAAGAGAGTATTCATACCCGACCAGATGACCGTCGGATACAAAAAAATTGGTTCGGTTCAGTGTGGTCAACACCCGGATGAATTTTCTTTCCAACAGACCTGAAAGGTCGTCCGTATAGGATTTCGACATATGAGAATCCAGGGGGAGTTTAGGTGTCTCCGCCTGTTGCAATCGGGTTTGGTCCTGTTTTCCTGGCGGAAACAATTTCAAACCCACGATGGTGAAAACCACCGCAAGAACAATCAGAAAAATTCCGGTAATCAGCCATACTTTTTTTTTCATTTTTCTCCTTATAAAAAACAAGTTCCGCCGGTTTTGCCACTACAATGCGACGACCGTATTCCGGCCTTCCGTTTTGGTCTTGTAGAGCGCGTCACCCACTGCTTTGGTTACATCTTTGAGTTCCCGTAACCGTTTCTTTATAATTTTCACAAGGGTTTTCAAAATCTTATCACCAGGTGGATGACCAAACTTATTATTGACATATTTAAACCTGAAAAGCAAGCAGTCCCGTTTTGACGGCGAATTTCTCCTTCAGCTTCCGGCCGGATCGAAGAGTCCGACATCCGTGTGTTTGGAGAGATTGCAATCAACTCCGGCATCTATACGTTTACGTTCCGGGACGGAAGTTCCGCTCCTGCCAGGTTTACGTTTGTTTACAAATGGAACACGGAGCGCTGGATGATCGTGGAGTACCACTCCTCATTGATGCCGGGACAGGCGGAATGACAGCCGGTACCGCAGCAACTATGCAAGCCCCCGGACGTAAGGCAGCAGCCGATCCGGTGTAACCTGAAACGGGTTTCAATGTCGGACGGGTTACCTTCTGCCAAAGATTCGGTCGGCCAACAGGAAGAGAAAAAAGAATGCGCCGGCCACCAGTATGATCGAGGCGCCGGATGTGAGATCAAAGCGGAAGGCCAGGAACAGGCCGGACACGGAAAATACGGTGCCAAGCAGGGTGGAGCCTGCCATCATGGTGAAGACCGATTTGGCGAACCGTTCGGTGATAAACGGGGGAATGGTCAACAGTGCTATCACAAGGATCAGGCCCACCACCCGGATGACCAGGACAATGGACAGGGCCAGCAGGATAATCTGGAAAAAATATAGCCGTTTCACCGGCACGTTCCGAAGCCGGGCGAATTCCTCGTCGTAGGAGAGCGCCAGGATATCCTTATAGAAAAAGGTTACAAACACCAGGATCACACAGGTCAGGCCCAGCATCATCCACAGATCGGAACGGGGGACGGTGAGGATACTGCCGAAAAGATAGCTCATCAGGTCCACGTTGTATCCCGGGGAAAGATCGATGAGAATGATCCCGATTGCCATGCCGGTGGCCCATATCACCCCGATGATGGTATCGGACCGGTGCCGGGCTTTCAGGGTCACCGCAGCCATGACCACGGCGGCTGCTGTGGAGAAAAGAGCGGTTCCGAGGATAAGCGGGATTTCAAAAAAAATCGCCATGCCGATGCCCCCGTAGGCTGCATGGGCGATTCCGCCGGACAGGAACACGATCCGGTTGACCACCACAAGGGTGCCCATGACCCCGCAGATCAGGCTGGCAAGGAGCCCTGCCGCAAAAGCGTTCTGCATGAAATCATACTGGAGAACGTCGATCATTTTTTATCCTTTTCAAGATCCGGGACCTCTTCCATCAGGTGTTTGCCCATGAAATCCACCGGGCATATACCGTCAGCGGAACAGGAATACATGGTATCCAGCATGTCCCCGGTGATGGCGGAATCGTCATGATAGTGAAGGGTGCGGTTCACGCAGGCCACCGACTGCACGTAATTGGAAATCACAAGAAGGTCATGGCTGACCACCACCACGGTGATGTCCCGCTCCAGCCGGTTCAAAAGCTTGTAGAACTCCACCTGGCCGCCCGTGTCAATGCTTGCGGTGGGTTCGTCCAACAGCATCAGGGCCGGTTCCGTGACAAGGGCCCGGGCGATGAGCACCCGCTGCCGCTGACCCGCGGACAGGTGGCCGATTTTGGACTCGGCATATGCCGCCATGTCCATTTGTTCCAGGGCCTGGTACGCCTTTTTCCTGCTTTTGCCGGAAAACCGTCTGAATTTTCCCTCAAGGCCCAGCCGGCCCATGAGCACCACGTCAATGACGGTGATGGGAAAACTTTTGTTGATATGAACATTCTGGGGCACGTACCCGATCTTTGCCGCCACCCGGGTCGGTTTTTTCCCCATCACGGAAATATTGCCCGAGTCCGGTTTCAAAAATCCCATGATCAGCTTTAAAAGGGTGGTTTTCCCACCGCCGTTGGGGCCGATCACCGCCAGGAGATCACCTCTTCCGATCACCAGGTTCACGTTCTCGAGCACGGTTTTTCCGTTGTACGAAAAACAGACATTCTCCATGTCGACTACGGGTTGATCCAGGACCATGGCTACTTCAACTCCTCCCTGAACCGCTCGGCCACCGTCCTCATGTTTCGCGCCCAGTTTTCCGAAAGCGGATCAGCCTCAACCACGGTGCCGCCGATTTCCTTTGCCACGATTTCGGCACTTTTTCCGGAGTACTGGGGCTGGACGAAAATCGCACCGATTCCAAGCTCTTTTCCCTTTTCGATGAGTTTGACAAGCCGGGAGGCTTTTACGGATTTGCCTTCAAGCTCCACCGGGATCTGGACAAGATCGTAGGCCCTTGCGAAATAGCCCCAGGAGGGATGAAACACCATGAACCGCATGCCCTGTTTATCCGTGAAAATGGACCGGATTTCCGAGTCCAGGTCCACAAGTTCCCGGATAAACTCTTTATAGTTGGTTTCATACACCCGGCGGTTTTCCGGGTCCGCTTTTTCCAGTGCCGTGAGAATGCTTCTGGCCTGGAGCATCACAAGGGGCGGCGACATCCATACATGGGGATCCAGTGCTGCATCGGCCCTGTTGTCGTGGTCGTGGCCGTGCCCGTCTTTGTCATGCGAATGACGGCTTTCCATGGGAAATTTCCGTATATCCGCGTCCGTATTCACGATTGTCATGTCCGGATTGGCGGACGCAATTTTTGCAAGCCAGGTTCTCTCGAACGGCACCCCCACGGCAAAGTAGAGGCTCGATTTTGTCAACGCCACCATCTGTTTCGGGCCGGGCTCGTAAACAGCCGGGCTTTCCCCGGGCCGCACCATTACGTTCACGTCCACCTGTTCCCCGCCGATTTGTTCCACAAAATATTTCTGCGGCGGGATACTGACAAACACCTGCACGGGCTCGCCTGCAAAACAGGGGGACACCGCGGTTCCCCATACGACTGCGGCAAGCACCGGCAGTATCCCGATCATGCGGCTCATTTTGAATATACCGCGTTTCATGACAGATCGACTTTCAAGCCTATTCAACCTTCCATACCGTGCCGTCCGGTGCGTCCTCGAGCACGATATTCATTTCGGCAAGCTGATCACGGATCGCGTCGGCTCTTGCAAAATCCTTGTTCTTCCGGGCCTCGGTGCGTTCTTTGACCAGCCGGTCGATTTCTTCGGTATCCAGTTGTTTGGACCGGACCGCGCGGTCGGTTTTGTCCGCAAAATAGGCCCCCGGTTCCAACACAAAGACCCCGAGGACTTCTCCCATGTTCCGGATCTGCGCACAAAGTTCGGAAAGCGTTTCAATGCCGTCGCCGGAGGGTTTTCCGCCCTGTTCGTCCAGGATCCGGTTGCCCTGTTTGACCGCGTCAAACACCACCGCGATCCCCTTTGCCGTGTTAAAGTCATCATTCATGGCGGTTTCGAACTCCCCCCACAACTCACCTTCCCCGGATCCCTTCTCAAAAGAAGCCCCGGCTTCAGCAGCCCTGTCAAGAAAGGCGTACACCCGTTCCAGGCCCACGACGGCCTCTCTCATGGCTTCATCGTTGAAATCGATGGGGCTTCTGTAATGTTTGGAAAGCAGAAACAGCCGGATCACCTCGGCCGGATACAGGTCCAGCACATCCTTGATCATGGTGAAGTTGCCGAGCGACTTGGACATCTTCTCGTTGTTGATGTCCACGAACCCGTTGTGCATCCAGTATTTCACGAACCGTTTGTCGAAAAGCGCCTCGGACTGGGTGATTTCATTCTCGTGATGGGGAAAGATCAAATCCTTTCCCCCGCCGTGGATATCGAATGAATCGCCCAGGTATTCATGGCTCATGGCGGAACACTCGATATGCCAGCCGGGCCTTCCCGGCCCCCATGGACTCTCCCAGGCGGGTTCTCCCGGCTTTGCAGGTTTCCACAGGGTAAAATCCAACGGATTTCTCTTTTTGTCATCCACCGCCACCCGGGAGCCCGCCTTCATGTCATCCGGGTTCCGCCCCGACAGCATGCCGTAGTTTTCAAAAGAGTCGATGGCGAAATACACGTCGCCTCCGGGCACGTGATACGCCCGTCCCTTTTCCACCAGTTTTTCGATAAACGATATGATATGGCGGATATGGTCTGTTGCCCTGGGTTCGATGGTGGGCCGCAGAACGTTCAGCGCATCCATCTCCTTGTGGAACTCATCGATATACTTTTCCGTGATATATTCCGGTTTCTCGCCGGTCTCTTCGGCCTTTTTAATGATCTTGTCATCCACGTCCGTGAAATTTCTTACATAGCAGACATCATACCCGAGTTTGCGCAGCCACCTGAACACCGTGTCAAACACCACAACGGACCGCGCATGGCCGATATGGCTGGTATCGTAAACAGTGGGGCCGCACACGTACATGCCCACCCTGCCTTCCTGGAGAGGAACGAACTCTTCCTTCCTTCCTCCCAAAGTATTGTAAATTCTCAAACTCATATACATTATCCCGGATTTTTTGTTAGCAAAACAACCGCATGGGCGCAGATTCCTTCCAGCCTGCCGGTGAACCCGAGACCCTCGGTTGTGGTGGCCTTCACATTCACCCTGTCAGGGGCGATCCCGGCGGCAGACGCGATGTTTTCCGCCATCCGCCGCTTGTATCCACCGAGTTTCGGCTGCTGGGCCATAACCGTTACATCCATGTTGACCACACCGTACCCGTATTTATACAGGAGTTGTGCACACTTTTCCAGCAGAATCAGACTTGATATGCCGAGATACGCGGGGTCGTCATCCGGGAAGTGCTCGCCGATATCCCCGAGCCCGGCGCCTCCCAGGAGGGCATCACAAACCGAATGCACGAGCACGTCCGCATCCGAATGACCGTCAAGGCCCCTGTCAAACGGGATTTCCTCTCCGCCCAGCACAAGCGGCCGGCCCTTTGCAAACCGGTGCACGTCATACCCGGACCCTACCCGTATATCCGTCATGTTCATATCAAATCCTGCCCTTTTTTATTACCTGCCAAATATTAGGCACCACCCTTTGGCTCTTCTTGTCTCCAGTTTCAAGTTTCAAGTTTCTTGCAAAAGCGCTCCGCAATATAGTACATCCCCTTCTGAAAAGTCAAAATCCGATGCGGTACCAGACATTCATGCTTTCGATACGTCCGGCGATACCGGTGTTGTTCACGAGCGTGCCTGCAAAAAGGTACCCGCCCCTTGCAAAAGCGATGTTGATCCCCGGCTGCATGGCTCTTGCGATGGTATAACATACATTGAAGCCCCGCTTTTGAACCTCCTTTTCCATAGCAGTCAGCAGAACCGAGGAAAAACGCCGTCCCCGGTACTCCGGCAGGACCGCAAAATCCGTCATCTCTGCATTCAGGTTCGACAGATCCATGTCCGCTCCGGCCGCCGCCACCAGGCGGTCGCCGTCAAAAATCCCGAAATACAGTGTGCCGGTGTCCATGGATTGGGCCACATAGTCCGGATCAAACACCGGAAAAGGATAGGAGGCAAATACACTGCGGTACAGATAGGACAGGGCCGGGGCATGGGTTTTGTCCAGAAGCGTTACGTCATTGGAATGGCATTCGAACTTTTCCTTATCATCAAACACCAGGGAGCAGGCATTTTCAATAATCCCGGTGATCCGATCCCGGGTCTTTCTTTCCATGGTTCCCCGGGCGGGATCGATGAACCTGGCAAAAAATACGGCCGAGTCCACTGTATTGTAAAAAAAAGGAACCGTTGCCTCGATTTTGTATCCCCTCAGGATCAATTCCTTCTGGGTCCAGCCGGGCAGCTTTGCAAAAATTTTCCCGTACCCTTCTTTCCCGGCCATAGCTTCGATCCGAGCAATAATACCGGGAAAATCCGATGCGGAAAGTTTCATAAGATACACCCGGTCATTGTGTTTGCCGTGCTGAATCACAGACCGGCCGATTGTTTCAACCCGGTCGTACATCTGCCCTCCTGCCCCGATTTTCACTTGAATTTCAACTCAAAAGCTATTAGGTATCATACTATATGAAACACGTACAGGAAAGGGGCGAAAAATGTACCTGGTAAACGCCGAACAAATGCAGAAAATGGATAAAGAGACCATAGAGGATTTCGGGATTCCCGGCATCGTTCTGATGGAAAGCGCCGGAAGAGGGGCCTTTGACATCATTATGCGGGAATTTCCCGACATTCGGTCAATGGAAGTCTGCGTGCTGGCAGGCAGGGGAAACAACGGCGGAGATGCATTCGTGATCGCCCGCTATCTCATGGAACAGAACATTGCCGTGAACATTTTCCTTTTGTCCGCTATCGACAAAGTCAAAGGAGATGCCCGGACCAATCTCGAACTTGCCCGGAAACTGGGTGCAAAACAACCGAACGCCTCATTGACCGAAGTTCCGGATGCGGAAACTTTCGAAGAACTCAAGGAGGAAATCCTGGACCATGACCTTTTCGTGGACGGCATCCTGGGCACGGGGCTTACATCGGATGTCAGGGGCTTTTTCAAGGATGTGA
>JAIPEK010000181.1 GCA_021737205.1 Desulfarculaceae bacterium | reverse complement strand
ATACTGTTTACTGCAATTCCTAAGTGATCGATCTTTTCAATTTTCAATTTTCATACCCCCGGAAATTACAAGTTCGAATTCAAAATATCAATATAGAGGGTGCAAAAGCATAAAGTCAACCAGATTTTTAAACCGGATTCATATTGACTTTTACTGCCGATTTTCTTATTCTATCCGGTAAAAAGGCTGTTCAGGAAAACATCATGAAAAACGAAACCATACTGATCATTGACGACGATATCTACATAAGAGATAGCCTTGCCGCTTATCTTGAAGATATCGGCTACCGGACGCTGCAGTCGGACAACGGCAAATCCGGTATCGATCTTTTTCTTAAACAGCAGCCGTCACTTGTGATAACCGATCTGCGCATGCCGGAAAAAGACGGGATCGACGTACTGAAAATCATCAACGAAAAAAGTCCGGACACGCCCAAAATCGTCATTTCCGGCGCCGGAAATACAGAGGATGTCATCGAGGCCCTGCGTGCCGGGGCCAAAGACTATATTACCAAGCCCATAGAGGATTTCTCCCTTGTGACCCACACCATCGGGCGAAACCTCGAGAACGCCCGCCTGATCCGGGAAAACCGGGAGTATAAAAAACATTTGATCAAAAGTGAAAAACTGTACCGGACCATAGCGGAAAGCGTAGGAGAAGGCATTGTCTCCACGGATGAACACATGGCGATCCACTATGCCAACTCTGCCTTCTTCACGATGACCGGCTTTGCCGAACAAGACCTTTTGAAAAAAACCCTGGCGGACCTGTGCGCACCGGAAAGTGCCGCAGAACTGGAAAATCTGAGTTGCGAGGACGGAAGAAAAAAAAACCTGCGGTTTGAAATCAAGCTTGCCACGGTAACCGGTAAACCCATAGATGTCCAGGTCATCTGTTCCCCGATATTCAACAAATCGGAACAATACAAGGGAACCGTGAGCATCATACGGGATATCCGGGACATCATCTTTTTAAGGGAACAATACGAAAAGGTCAAAGGCCGGCCTGAAAAAGAATCTAAGAATCTGGTCCCGATATGTGCGGGCTGCAAATCCATCCGCAATAAAGACGGAGTCTGGGTAGGCCCGGAAGAATATTTCTCTCAAGAAAAATTCACCCACGGTTTCTGTGACGACTGCATGGAACGACTCTATCCCGATCACAACGACTGATGAAAAAAATGCGGGCACACCCTTTTTTTCAAGAGCATGCCCGCTGTATCATCATCATATAAGACATCTTTACCGGCCCGTTTGCACAGGCGGCCGGCGGATTGAAACTACAACAGCTGATCGATCTCCGTATACTCGAGGCCGAAAGCGTCTGAAACCCCTTTATAGGTGACCTTGCCGTTGATCACGTTGGCACCGAGCTTGATCTCCTTGTTCTCTTTCATGGCTTTCCGCCAGCCCTTGTTCGCGATCTGTACCGCGTAAGGCAGCGTGGCGTTGGTGAGGGCAAGGGTGGACGTCTTGGCTACCGCGCCGGGCATATTGGCCACGCAGTAATGCACCACACCGTCCACGGTATAAACGGGGTCCCCGTGAGTGGTGGGTTTTGATGTTTCAAAGCACCCGCCCTGGTCAATGGCCACATCCACGAGAACGCTTCCCTGTTTCATGGTTTTCAGCATTTCCCGGGTGATGAGTTTGGGCGCCTTGGCTCCGGTGACCAACACGGCGCCGATGACCGCATCCGCTTCTTTTATCAGTTCCCTGGTGGCTTCCGGGTTGGCCATCAACGGAAAGCAGTTGGCCGGCATCACATCGGACAGATACCGCAGCCGTTCCAGGTCCTTGTCCAGTATGTATACCTTGGCGCCGAGGCCGCAGGCCATCTTGGCGGCCTGGGTTCCGACCACACCGCCGCCGATGACCACGATGGTCGCGGATTCCACACCGGGTACTCCGCCCAAAAGAACACCATGGCCGCCGTGCACCATCTCGAGATATTTGGCCGCCTGCTGGGTCGCCATACGACCGGCCACTTCACTCATGGGCATCAAAAGCGGAAGCGTACCGTTTTCCTTTTCAATGGTTTCATAGGCGATGTTCACGGAGTTGCTTTTGATCAACGCATTTGTCAACTTTTCTTCGGCCGCCAGGTGCAGATAGGTGAACACAATCTGATCTTCCCGGATCATCTCATACTCGGAAGGCATGGGCTCTTTCACATGCATTACCATATCAGCGGTTTTGTAGATCTCTTCCGGGGTATCAACGATTTTCGCGCCTGCATTTTCATAGGCTCCATTTTCGAACCCGCTTTTCACGCCTGCGTCTTTCTCCACCAGTACGGTATGGCCGTTCTGTTTCATTACCTCGGTGCCCGCAGGGGTCATGCACACCCGGTTTTCTTCCGATTTAATCTCTTTGAGTATCCCGACAATCATGTTGTGTCCTCCTTTTGGTGCGGTTAAAAATTTTTGCGGTCCGTAAAGGACGGCTTGAATATTTTTGCCACAAACAGTAAGCAAGAACCTTGCCAAAAACAAAGGCTATAATCAGAGGCCCGGACTTGCGCTTCATATCAATATTTCCTCTTTATACCAATGGAACCAGTCTGGTAACAAAAATTACCAGACCCGCGCTATCTCCTCACACATAGGAGCACCCCTTTCCCGGGGGTGATGCAGTCAAAAGGGTATAGACGGGTCGTAACTATGTGAGTATACTGAACGGCACAGAAACTGTCAAACCCCCTGCTCCAGGGATTGATCGCTAACCGGTATTAATACTTACCATTGGTAACCAAGCGTTCCACTTCAATGCCGTACTTTTCCATTTTTTTCATCAGCCCCACATGGGAAATTGCCAAGGCCCTGGCCGCTTTTCGGATACTCCCGTTTTTTCGCAACGCATCCCGGATGATCCCGGATTCAAATTCAGCCACCTGCTCTTTGATGGAACTCTTTCCCCCGGAACCGTTCCCCCGCCTTTCCGGAAGGGCAGGGTGAAGCTCATGGCTGAAAAAGACCGCATCCGCATCAATGGTGCCGTTTTCACTGAGAAATGCAGCCCGCTCGATCACATTCTTCAGCTCTCTTACATTCCCCGGCCAGTCATGGGATCTCAGCCTGTCGAGTGCGGCATTCGTCAACTCCGGAACCCGTTTTTCAAGCTTGCCGGCAAGCCGGAAAAGGAAATGATCCGCCAGAAGCGGGATATCATCAGTCCGCTGCCCGAGCGGCGGGATGTGGAGAAACAGCACATTGATCCGGTAGTAGAGATCCTGCCGGAAGCGCTTCTTTTCCACCTGCCGATCCAGGTTCCTGTTGGTGGCCGTGATGATCCGGGCGTTGACGGCGATTTCTTTTGTACCCCCGATCCGCCGGACCGCCCGCTCCTGGATCACCCGCAACAGTTTTGCCTGGCAGGAAAGGGGCATTTCCGCCACTTCATCGAGAAATACGGTCCCGTTTTCCGCGATTTCAAACAGCCCTGCTTTTCCCTCTTTTCGACCCCCGGTGAAGGCTCCGCCCTCGTACCCGAACAATTCACTTTCCAGAAGATTTTCCGGAAGCGCCGCGCAATTGACAGGTACAAAACGGCCCGGCCGTTTTCCGGCGGCGTGGATGGCCCTGGCGAACAACTCTTTTCCGGTGCCGCTGGCACCGTAAATGGAGACGGACATATCCGTTCCAGCAATTTTCTGGGCGAACGCGATGGCCTCGGTCACGGCCCTGTTTTTACCGACGATGTCGCTGAAGTCGGCCGGAGAAGCTTCGGAAATAGAGCGGGCCATCTTCTTGACCTCCTGCATGTCCCTGACGATCTCCACGGCACCGATGACCCGGCCTCCGGCATCCCGGATGGGCTTGCACGTAGAGATGTACCGATATCTCCCCTTCCGGGTGATCAGGCTCTGCTTGACATTGTCCGCTTTTCCGCCCTCCAGGCACCCGAGCAGGTTTTCGTGTGGGACATCCAGCTCTCTGACCGGTTTGCCCACGACCCCGTCCTCATCACAGTCCAGCATTTCCCGAACGATCCGGTTCGTGGTGGTCACGGTGCCGTCCCTGTCCACGGAGATGACCCCGTCGCTCATGTTGTCCAGCACGGTCCGGAACCGGTTGGTTTTTTCTTCATTGGGCAGAAACCGGATCTGCTTGATTTGTACAAGTTCGTCTATGGAGCGGAAAAGGGAAAAAAACTTTTCTTTGTCAAGATCGTCTTCCGCCGCCTCGACTTCCACATACACCCGGGCCTCGTTGTTCTTCCGGACCACCTCCATGCAAACGATATTGAGGCCCCGGCCGGCGATCACGGCGGACGTGTCCGCCACAAGCCCGATCCGGTCGGTAAACAGAAGTTTGATCTTAAGATTCATCCGCCCTCCACGCCGCTCCAGCCCATACTCCGGCCCATCAATGATGCCATCCGTTGTTTTGCCGTTATGCAAGTTGAAAACCTGTTCATTTCTTCCCATGTCATAACCCGGACCGGACAAAAACTCAACCGCAATTTCCATTCCCGTCCGGGTTCGGGCTTTCCGTTGACAAAGAAAAAAATATTTACAAATACTTTACTTTTAACTTGACATTTATGTCGGCCCTTGTATATTCTGGCCTCAATTATCCAAAGACACAGATCAAAAATGAACCGCTTTTACGGGAGGAAACCGATGAAGCCGCACCTGACGGAAAAACAGGGAAAAATGCTCGATTACCTGAAGGAAAAAATCAGCCGGGAGAAGAGAGTGCCGAGCCTCAGGGCGGCCGCCCGGGATCTCGGGATCAGCCACGCCGCAGTGGACCAGCTTCTCAAGGCGCTCGAGCAGAAAGGCTTTATCCGCCGGGAAGGAAAATACAGCCGGACCCTGCACATCCTGAACCGCACCGGCCGCCCGGCTGCGGAACACCGGTTTTTCGAGATTCCGATCATCGGGCATATCACTGCCGGGCTGCCCATGTACGCCCAGGAAGAATGGGACGGCACCGTACTGGCGGATTCACAGATGTATCCAAAAGAGAACCTGTTCGCCCTCCGGATCGAAGGGGATTCCATGAAAGATGCCGGTATCCTCGATAGGGACATTGCCATATGCAAACCGAGGCAGTACGCCATAAACAACGAGATCGTGGTGGCCCTGGTCCACAATGAAGAAGCAACGGTCAAACGGTTTTACCTG
>JAIPEK010000180.1 GCA_021737205.1 Desulfarculaceae bacterium | reverse complement strand
TGGAACGCCAGCGCTCCCACCCATAGAAAGATTTCCCATGAATAGGCGAGCTTGCTTTTCTCGTCCCTGTGGAACGCAGCTGCCGTGTTCCGGAAAAGGGACCTGAAAAGGAGTATTTCCAGGAGCATCCGTATGAACACGCCTGCCGTGGTGTCCGGGTTGTCGATACGGTTCTGGGTGAACCAGGGGAGTGATTTCTGCTGTCCGCAGGTTGTGGGGATCCTGAATGGTACGGCGGATGATGCCCAGCCCGTTACCCGGTACACAAATCCGGCCAGAAAGACAATCAAGGCTGCATAGGGCACTACGATTCCGAAGAACCACTGGAGCCCGGCTCCCTCGACCCCTGTATACGCCAGCAGAAACAGCAGAAAAACAACCGCCAGGGGTAACATGTACTTTTGATTCATATTTCAACCACCTCTTTATTGCGACCTGGAAGTGTCACAGGCCTGTTTAAGATTTATCTGAGCCAAGAAGGTCCTCCTCCTTGAGCTCGGCTGCTAAACCCGACCTTTCAAAGGCGGAATAGACCCTCCGTTTGGCCTCGGTCGCCTTTAAAAGGTAAATATCTTCTCTGCATTTCATAAACCGGTTGAAGCCCGCCAGGGCGATTCTGTCCACCTTTCTCAAAAACGATCTGTCAGCCGGCTCCCCGGTGGTTTCTTCCACAATATCCTTGAGCATGAAAATAAACCCCACTGCGTCGGATGCGCTGAAGCTCTGTATGGCTCGTATTCGTATAACCGGGTCGAGTATTTTTTCAAGTTCCATCTCGTCGAGTTCGTCCTTTTCCAGCCGGTCCAGGACCTCTTCCAGGCTTTCACGGGTGCTCACGCCCACCGGGTTGTCGAACTTGTTGTTTGAATTGCCGAGCACCCTGGCCGTCTCGGGGGGATAGGTGTCTACGGTCGCCCGGAACCATTTTTTCAATAGAGTCTTTCTGTTCTGTTTGATCTGATCTTCAAATGTCATGATTTTTCTGTCTTTTATTCAAGTCCGTCTGTCCGGTATAAGCACCAGTGATGCACGGCATCAACCAAACCCTAAAACTTGAATGAGAGCCTTCCTAGTTTCTTGTCTCTTGTTTCAAGTTTCTTGAAAAATACCGGTATTGATAGTTTGATATAAACGTAGTTATATTTTCTGTCAAGGGGAAAACACCGCCGCTATTCCCCTGCGGGTCACGGGAGGAGTCTGCCGGGAGGGGCCCCGGGTTTATTTGTCTTTGGTGTTTTTTTCACTCATGCAGCAAAAAAATCTTTTTTTGATCCGGATCAATTGTTTTTATTCAGACTTCTGGTATGTTGAAATCAAAAAGCATGCGCCGGCGGACTATCCCGCCGAAGCGGCGGGCAATCCGTCCGTGCCGGTGAAAAGCGGTTTGAAAAAAGTCGCCAAAGCAAACAGGAAAAGGAGGTCGAAAATGGAAAAATATGAATGCGTTCCCTGCGGGTATGTCTATGATCCGGCTGAAGGGGATCCGGAAAACGGGGTTGAACCGGGCACCGCTTTTGAAGATGTGCCTGATGACTGGCAGTGTCCCATATGTTTTGCAGACAAGGACCAGTTCGAGAAAGTGTAAGATAGATACGGCATAACCCCTTCAAAATTGACTGAAATTCAGCCGGGCCCGGTTTTCGTATCGAAAGCCGGGCTCTTTATTTTTCAATTCCCTGTCTTTTGACCTTGCCTGCATACGTTGGGAAATGATATGAGACGAATGAGGAATACCATCTAACAGGGAAATTTTGATTTGCTGAACCGGGAAAAAATTCTGCTGGTGCATCCGCTTGGATACAGGTACGAAGACGGTCAGGTGGATATTTCCAGGCTGGCCATTGTCATACCGCCGCTGGGACTTGCAGGTATCGCCGCGTACCTGGACGAACGGTCCGTGGACAATGAAATTGTGGACTGCTATGCCCGGCCGGATGCTTTCGATCGGATCCGGGCCTATCTGGAAAAGGAGACCCCCGGGTTTATCGGATTCTCTTGTACCACGTCAACGTTTCTCAACGGAGTCGAGATTGCTTCATGGGCAAAAAGGATACTTCCGGGAATCCGGACGGTGTTCGGCGGGGCCCATGTGTCCGCCCTGAAAGAGGATGCGGTGGACGGGTATGAAGCGGTGGACTATGTAGTGGTCGGGGAAGGGGAGGAGACCCTGTTCAATTTGATGAAGGCCGGGGACTCTGAGATTCCTCATGTAAAGGGGATTGTATACAGGGATGAGTCGGGAGCGGCAAAATTTACCGGGTTTCCAGACAAGCAGCTCGAGCTGGATGATCTGCCGTTTCCCGCCTATGAAAAGCTGGCCGGTTTTCCGGAGAGATACAAACTGCCGATCTTCAATTATCCCTCCGTTCCCAATGCAAGCTGCATTTCCAGCAGGGGCTGTCCCTATTCCTGCACCTACTGCGACCGGTCGGTCTTTCGGAAAAGCTTCCGATTCAACAGTGCCGAATACCTTTTCAAGCATGTGACATATTTGAAAGAGCGGTTCGGAATCCGGCACATCAATTTTTACGACGACCAGTTCACTTTTCACAGGAAAAGGGTGGTCCGGTTCTGTGAACTTATGATCCGAAACCGGGTGGGCATCACGTTTAATTGTGCCGCAAGGG
The DNA here is from genome assembly GCA_021737205.1 of Desulfarculaceae bacterium. Lineage (GTDB taxonomy): Bacteria > Desulfobacterota > Desulfobacteria > Desulfobacterales > Desulfobacteraceae > JAIPEK01. Next base: position 2,580 of record JAIPEK010000180.1, on the reverse strand, counting down.
CGGAGCATCTGGATGCTGATCTTCTGGAGAAAATGAAAAAGGCCGGCTGCTGGATGATCAGTCTTGGGATCGAAACCGGGGATCAGGAACTTCTGGCCCGGCACAGGCAGAATGCGGATCTGGAAATGCTCCGGCAAAAGGTGCACTTGATCAAAAAGGCGGGGATACGGGTGAAAGGACTTTTGATGATTGGGCTTCCCGGAGAGACCGAAAAGAGTATTCAAAACAGTCGGTCATATGTGTTTTCCCTGCCCCTGGACGATCTCAACCTGGCCAAGTTCACCCCGTTTCCCGGCTCCCCGGTGTACGGGGAGATCAAGGAAAACCCTTTCTCGGGGTCATTTGACGAGAAATGGGAGGAAATGGACTGCATGACGTTTTCCTTTGTGCCGAAGGCCATGAACAAAGAGCGGCTGGAGGAGCTTTTCACCGAATTTTACAAGTCCCATTTTATGCGGCCCAAAGTCATGGCAGGATATGTCTCCATGATCTGGAAATCCCCGGATTCATGGGCCAGATTCGTCAGGAACCTGTTTTCTTTTCTGGCGTTTGCAAAGACCAATAACAGGATCAGGTGACTGCTTATGCGATTGTTTCTTCGGTTCGTTTTACTCGTCATCCTCACCCCCGCGTTGTGCACAGGCGGCGGTATCAAGGCTCCCGAAACCGCAGGCGAAGAGGATGCGCCCAGGTACGCCGCAGCCCTGATGCAGGGGTTTTCTTATACACCGGACAGCGACCTCCGGTTCACCATGGCCTCCTTTTCCGCACAGCTCGATTATGAGGATGTATTTCCCCAAAAGGCTCCGGAAACGCTGAAGTTCAAGGTGGAGCTTTCCGGAGGGGCTTCCACGGAACCCTCCGGAAAGTTCATGGGATCGGTGAATATGTTTGCCGTGAAATACCTTGATCCCCTTTCCCGACCCGGTATCCGTGTGTTCTGCGAAGGCGGGATCGGACTGATATACCAGGACTTCCGGGTGGAAGGTCAGGGCCTGCGGTACAATTTCAACCCCCAGCTCGGGATCGGGGCCGAGTTTGAACGGCCCCGGGGAAACGACCTTTTTTCCATCCTCCGGCTTCACCATGTGTCCAACGCCGACCTCCATGAGGACAACACCGGAATCAACTCGGTGGTACTTGTGTTCGGCCGGTATTTCTGACGATCAGTCGATGACTTCCCTGACCTTGCCGGAATCGTCAAAATGCACGGCAATGGTATTGAACCGGTTGGTCCAGTACGTCCAAGTGTCACTGTCCGGGCTCGGGGTACGATGGGCGGCCGGATAGCCCAGCGCCGCCATTACCCCTTTTTTGCTCATCCCCCTGTAGGCTTCTCCGTTCCTGATGCCTTTTTGGTCCACACCGGACAAGTGATCGTACGACACCGGTTCCCCGGAAGTGATTTTCTTTACATATTCACTTGCTGACATGTTCATGCGGGCGGGGTCGAATTCAAACAGTACGGTCAGTCCCTTTTCCACGCAGTCCAGACGGAAACCGCTGCGCCATCTGCTGGCCACAACCTTGGTATCAGGCTCGATCACATCATGACCCGGGAACGGTCCCACCCAGTTTGCATAGCTGGCAAGGGCCTTGTCTCCTTTATGCTGGATGTGAATGTTGTATTTCGTGTGCACGGTTCCGCTCACAAGGGGTTTGTCCGGTTTTGCGGCAACCGGGGAACCGGTTCTGCATCCTGCGGCGGCAAACAGACACAACAATAGGAATGCCAAAGCGGCAATAAAGCGTTTTTTCATATCAGCCTCCTTTGTTAATAAAAGGTTCTGTCAAGAAAATCGGCGTGTCCCCTTTGTCCCGGGATCCAGCGCAATCCGGTTATGCGGGGCCGGGAAGGGGATTATCAGTTATTATACGCATTTTTGCAATACACTGCAAGGTCGTCAAACATCTGGGTGGAAAAAAGGAATTTCCGCATTCGGACAAGCTCCTCGTGGAAAATTGCCGAATCATCATATACGGTGAATTCTTTTTTGAGCTGTTGAAAGATGCGGTGGGTTCCGTGTCCCAGCCTTTCACTGTTCTTGAAGGACAGTGCCTGGAAATCGGCCAGCATCTCCAGTGTGACCACGTGTTTGGCCTTGCTGACGATATCGAATGCTTTTCTGGCCGCCACCGTGCCCATACTCACGATGTCCTGGTTCGATGCGTTGCAGGAGATGGAATTGACACTCATGGGAGCGGTCCGGTTCCTGTTTTCGGCGGTGGTGGAGGTGGCCAGATACTGGGCGCCCATGAATCCCATGGAAAGTCCCGGCTCGTTGGCGATGAGGTGTTCGGGAAGCCCCTCGTTGAGATTTTTGTCCAGAAGTTTGTTGAGCCGCCGTTCCGACAGGTTGCACAGGGTGGAAAGGGCGATGCTCAAAGAATCCATGGCAAAGGCGATGCTCTGCCCGTGAAAGTTGCCGCCGTGCAGGATTTTTCCCTTTTCCGGGATGATGATGGGGTTGTCGTTGGTGGAGTTGGCTTCGGTCTCCACCGTTTTCACCGCCGCTTCCAGGGTCTCTTTCACCGGTGCCAGCACCTGGGGGGTGCACCGGAGAGAATATACGTCCTGGA
>JAIPEK010000179.1 GCA_021737205.1 Desulfarculaceae bacterium | reverse complement strand
CAGGAGGCCGGCGACCACGGACTGGATGAACTGCATTGGCCCATCGACAGACGGATGATCCATACATCCGCTGATTTTGAATATATCCGCAGCACCCGGGTTCACCCGGATGCGGTGGAAAAGGGAATCCGCGCGATTCAAAGGGGAGAGTCGATCATAACGGACACGGCCATGGCCATGGCCGGTATCCGGAAAAAAACTGCGGAAGCGTTCGGCTGCCGGGTGGAGTGCCTCATCAGCCGGCCGGATGTGGTCCGGGCGGCCCGGGAAAAGGATCGAACCCGGGCGGAGGCGGCAGTGGATGCAGCAGAGGAATCTGTTGACAACGGCATCTTTGTGGTGGGAAATGCTCCCACTGCCTTGATGCGGCTTTTACAACTGGTCCGGGAGAAAAAGGCCGCCCCTTCCCTGATCCTGGGATTTCCGGTGGGGTTTGTGAATGCGGCCGAATCCAAGGAAGCACTGCTTTCATTTGATGTGCCGTTCATTACCAACACCGGCCGGAAGGGCGGGTCCAATACAGCGGCGGCCGTGGTGAACGCGCTTTTGATCATGGCCGAAGAGAGGAAAAGATCATGAAAGAGAAAAAAGGAACATTGTACGGCATCGGGGTGGGGCCGGGAGACCCGGACCTGATCCCGATGAAATCCGTTTCAATCCTGGAATCCGTGGATGTGGTGTTCGGGGCCTCTTCCACCAAAAACCGGTTCAGCCTGGCAGCTCGAATCGCAGGCAAATATATCCCGGAAGAAACCGAAATGATTATGGTGCAGTTTCCCATGACAAAGGATGAGGATGCCAAGATCCGGGCCTGGGACGAAAACGCCCGGCAGATCATAGACGTCCTGGAACAGGGAAAGGATGCGGCATTCCTGACACTCGGGGATACCCTCACATACTCGACCTTCGGGTATATCGTCCGGGCCGTTCAAAAGCTGGCCCCGGACGTTTCCATTGTCACCATCCCGGGAATCACGTCCTACCAGGCGGCGGCCGCACGGACCAACACGCCGCTGATGGAGGGGGAGGAATCCCTTCTGATCCTGTCCGGGGTCAACGGCGGCGCCCATTTGCGGGAACGATTGACCACAACCGAGAACGTGGTCTTTCTCAAGGCGTACAAGCATGCACAGGATATCGTGGCAGCAGTGGACGAGGCCGGTATGAGGGAAAACAGCTTCGGCATTTCAAAATGCTGCCGTGCGGATGAAGAGATCATCGAGGATATCCGGGAGTTCAATTATCGGGACCCCGGATACTGGACATTGATCGTGGCTAAGAAAAAGGGGCCTGATGGCGCGTAAAAAAAGATCCCTGGCCAGGCCGCTGGTGGTGAGCGCCTCTGTATCCGCAGCAATGCTGGGATGCGGGCTTTATGCGGTTGACGGGATGACAGGGGCCGTATTTGCGGACAAGCTCCTGCTCCCTCTTTTGCGGCTTTTGATGTTTATTACCATCGGGCTATTTGCAGGCCAGCTCATAGAGGCGGCCGGATGGACCCGGTTTCTCTCCTTTGCCGCCCGGCCGCTTTTCAATTTCGGAAGATTGGGAGACCGATGCAGCGCAGCCTTTATTACGGCGTTTCTCTCCGGCACGGCTGCCAACGCCATGCTGCTGGAGTTTTACAAGCAGCGGAAGATCAGCCGGGAGAAGCTGTTTCTGACCAACTTTGTCAACCAGCTCCCTGCCTACTTTCTCCATCTGCCCACTACGTTCTTTATCGTGCTGCCGCTCACCGGCCGGGCCGGGGTCCTTTACTTTGCGCTCACGTTTGCGGCAACCCTTTTGAGGACCTGCCTTTTTCTCGTGTACGGCCGGTTTCGGTTTGATCCCGGGAATCTTCAGGAAGATACCGGACAGGCAACGCTCTCAACCGATACCGGAAGGCAGAAGAATGAAACATTCTCCATCAGTACAATCCTCAAGGAGAAACTGCCCAAAAGGCTTGCCAGTATCGCCGTATACGTGGTGCCGATCTACATTGCCGTGTTCATGGTCAATGCAGCAGGTTTTTTTGCCGTGGCACGGGAATGGATGGCCGGATACTTCGCCGCATCATTCGCCCCCATGGAGTCGCTGTCCGTGGTGGTGGTCGGGTTTGCAGCGGAATTCACCTCCGGGTTTGCCGCGGCGGGAGCCCTCATGGACGCTGGCATGCTCACCGTTAAACAGACGGCGCTTGCGTTGATCACCGGGAATATCGCGGCATTTCCGATAAGGGCCCTTCGCCATCAGCTGCCGAGATACATGGGCATTTTTTCACCGAAGATGGGGCTTCAGATCCTGTTGATGGGTCAGGCGTTCCGCATCATCAGCCTTATTTTCACGGCTGTGGTGTTTTACTATCTGGTGCCTTGACAGAGGTACATTTTTGGGTAGCCGTTCACGGCTTGAAACTTGAAATTGGAAAATAGAAATTGGGGAGAAGGGTAAGGTCGGGCATGAAGGCCAAATTTCCAATTTCCAATTTCCAATTTCAACGTTCCGTGAACGCCTACATTTTGGAAACAGACATGATATGTTTTTATAAAACAGGAGCTTTCGGCGGATTTTCGATTCATCCGGAGGAATTCACATGGCCCGCAAACGTCTGAAATCCGGTTTTACCACGGGGGCGGCCGCGGCCGCCGCTGTCAAGGGTGCCTTGCACATGCTGGTGCATGCAACCGTACCGGACCGGGTCTTCATACCGTTTCTGTCCCAAGGAGGGGTTGAGGTGGAGGTCCGCTCCTGTGAGGCAAAAGAGCCCGGCACAGCCGTTTGTACGGTGGTCAAGGATGCAGGGGATGACCCGGATATCACCCACAAGGCGGAAATCGGGGCCCGGGTGACGCTTTTGGAGCCGGAAAAGAAAGGCCCGTATCTTGTGATCACCGGCGGCAAAGGGGTGGGCACTGTTACCCGGCCGGGGCTTGAGGTGCCGGTGGGAGAGCCTGCCATCAACCGGGGACCTAAGGAGATGATCCGGCAGGCGGTGGCGGAGACGACGGGGGAGGCCGGGAGTGTGCATGTGGAAATTTTTGTTCCCCAAGGGGAAATTCTGGCGGAAAAGACCCTGAACAGCAGGCTGGGAATCATCGGCGGTATTTCCATCCTGGGCACCACCGGCATTGTCCGGCCCATGTCCCATGACGCGTACATCGCCACCATTGAATCCGGGATCCGGGTGGCCTGCGCCTCAAATACAAGCCCTCTTGTGTTCACCACGGGCAGGAGAAGTGAACGGTATGCACAAAAAATACTTTCGGATCTGCCGGAAACGGCGTTCATCCAGATCGGGGATTTTTTCAAAGCCTCCCTGGACATTGCCGGAAGCAACCGGGTGCCGTTGGTAATCCTGGCGGTGTTTTTCGGAAAAGCAGTGAAAATGGCCTGCGGCGTTCCCCATACCCATGCGGCCGAATCGCGCCTGGCCCTTGAAACCCTTGCCCGGTGGTCTGCCGAATGGACCGGAAAGATGCAGTTTGAGAACGAGATAGCAGGGGCCAACACGGCCCGCCATGCATTTGACATCATCAAGGAGCGATGCCCGCCGGTCTTGGAAGGAGTGGGCCGAAAGGTACTGCAAGCGGCTGAGGCGTTTGCTTTGCCGGGCACGCAGATCCACTGCATGATGCTGGATTATGACGGCGGGATCGTATTTGACTCGACACGGGAAAAGGATGAGCCATGACATTTGGGGCAGCGGACAAAGAAAAAATTTATGTGGTGGGCATGGGCATGTCCAAAGAGGATCTCACCGGCCGACACCTGGCCGTGATCCGGAGCGGGGAAATCCTGATCGGCGGCAGACGCCATCTGGACCTGTTCGATGACACGCGGGTCGAGAAGATTTTAATCACAAAGGACATGGAACGTCTTTTCCTTCAAATACGGGAAAACCTGGGCAAAAAGAGAATGGTGGTGCTGGCCTCGGGGGATCCGCTTCATTTCGGGATCGGGTCCACCCTGATCCGGACATTCGGCAAAGACCGCGTGGAAATCGTACCCAACATCACCACACTCCAGGCGGCATTTTCAAGAATAAAAGAACGGTGGGACGATGCCGCATGGGTCAGCTTTCACGGGAAGAAGGACACAAAAGCTCTTTTGAAAACCCTTGCCTTCAATGACAAGGTGGCGGTGTACACGGACCCTGTGAACTCTCCGGCCCGGGTGGCGAAAATTCTTCTGGAACGCGGCATGGCCTGTTTTCATATGACGGTGCTGTCCGACCTCGGCGAAAAGAATGAAAAGGTCCGGCAGGTGAGTGTGGAGCAGGCGGCGGCAGAGGAGTTTGATACACCCAATATCGTAATTTTGAAAAAATCGGCGGAACAGACAAGGAGCCTGCCCCTTGAACTCGGCATGCCGGATGACCGGTTTGAGCACAAAGACGGTTTGATCACCAAGGCGGAAGTGAGGAGTGTGACCCTGTCAAAGCTGAGGCTGAAAAATGACCACATCTTCTGGGATCTTGGTGCCGGAAGCGGTTCCGTTTCCGTGGAGGCGGCTGTTTTCATCACCGCCGGTCAAATCTTTGCCGTGGAGCAAAATGAAGAACGGGTCCGGCAGATTGAAACCAACAGGGAACGATTCGGTGTTCGGAACATGACCGTGATCCGGGCCGCACTGCCGGAGGGGATGGACTCTCTTCCCGTGCCGGACCGGGTATTCATCGGCGGAGGCGGAAAAGTTCTGCCGGAAATTCTGCAGGCCGCCATTGACGGATCAAAGCCGGGCACCCGCATTGTGGTGAACACGGTGCTTGTCGGCAGCATGGCAAAAGCTTCGGAGATCTTGGAGAAAAACGAGTGGAAACCTGAGATCACGCAGATATCGGTGAGCCGGGGGAAACGTATGCCCAGCGACATGCGGCTTGAAGCCTTGAACCCGGTATGGATCATCACAGGAGAAAGACCGGCAAAAAAGCAGGAGGGAAAAAACAGATGATGAACGACGTATTGTTTGTAGGGGCAGGCCCGGGAGATCCGGAACTGATAACGGTGAAAGGACAAAAAGCCGTGGAGCGGGCCGACGTGATTATCTATGCCGGATCCCTTGTGCCGAGAGACGTATTGACCTGGGCCGGGCCCGGGTCGGTGAAAATCGACAGCGCGCCGTTGAACCTCGAGGAAATCATTGATCATATCCGGCATGCACGGGAGGAGAATAAAAGGGTGGTCCGGCTTCACACCGGTGATCCCAGTCTGTACGGTGCGATATACGAGCAG
>JAIPEK010000178.1 GCA_021737205.1 Desulfarculaceae bacterium | reverse complement strand
AATTTGAAAAACGATGTCAGCCTGGTTGTGCTTCAAAGGCTTTACCTTATATGAAATCTCGCAATTGTGGTAGTTCTTGGTTTTGTACAACTGCTCGATCCGTTTCACATCTTCCTTGATCTTGAAGATATTTAAAATGGAACCGGTACTGGTGTGGATGGCTTCTCTCAGCTTTTCATCTTCATACACATGATTTTTTTCAAACAGAATCTTTCTGACCGACGGCTTTTCTTCCACCTTGAAAATGATTTTCACCCCGGTATCGAGTTTTTCCTGAACCACACGGACGTCTTCAAAATATCCCATTTTGTAAATTCTGCTCAAATCGGAGGACAGAAGGTCACTGTTCACAATATCCTGAACCCGGGTCTCTATGGTACGCAGTATGGCATCACTTTCAATCCGCTTGTTCCCCTGAACTTCAACGGACAGTATGATTTTTTTCCGGAAAATTTTACTTGACAGTTTTTTTGCAAGTTCTTTGGAAGCGCCGAGCAGATTTTCCAATCCTTTGGCTTCACTGTAGAACGTATCAGCAACCTTATCCTCATACACACCGATCATCCGTGTATCGATACTGAGACGCCCGCCTGCGGAGAATATGCTGCCGTACACCAGGTAATCCGCACCGTATTTGATTCCCGCCTTTTTAAGTTTTCCCGCATCCGTATCCAGGGTCACGGAAGGATCGTCAATGTAAAAAGCTTCGGCCCCTTCTTTTTTCAAATGGTCTATTACCATGAGCGGGATTTTTTCCTGCAGGTAATCCATCTTTTTGTCCGCATGAACGGCAAACGGAAAAACCCCGACCTTGATATTGTTTTCCGCACCGGCGGATACCGGCAGAAGAAGCATCAGCAAAACAGTCGGAAGAACAATACGTTTCAAACCTTTGATACTCATTGGCATGCCCTATTCTGTTGTTGTTTAAAAGATGATACAGGTACTTTTCTTTCCTGTCTCAAGTCTCTTGTTTCCTGTCTCTTGTTTCTTGTTTCAAGTTTCTTGAGGGTACGATCCTGCCGTCGGCTATAGTTACTTTTCTTTCCATTAAATCCGCAAATTCATTGTTGTGCGTCACCACGACAACCGTCATTTGCATTTCCCTGTTCAGCTGGTCCATCAGCTCATGGACCGCACGGCTGTTTTTCCGGTCCAGATTCCCTGTGGGTTCATCCGCCAGCAGTATGTCCGGTTTGTTGACAAGCGCCCTTGCAAGAGCGACGCGTTGCTGCTCTCCCCCGGAAAGATCTTCCACCCTGTGATATATCCGTTTTTCAAGCCCCACCCGCTCAAGGATACGGCAAACCGACTCTTCAACAACTTTCCTGCTTTTCCGGCCGATCATGCAGGGCATCATTACATTTTCAAATGCGGTCAGCCCCGAAAGCAGATGATGGAACTGAAACACAAATCCGACTTTTGCGTTCCTAAAGGAAGCGAGCTTCTCGTCGTTCATGGAGAGGATGTCTTTTTCTTCAAAAAAGATCTGTCCTGAGCTCGGCCTGTCAATGGTACCAATAATGTTAAGCAGGGTCGACTTGCCGATACCGGAAGCACCGACAACGGCCATGGTTTCTCCCTTTTTCACGGTGAGGTGCGCATCGTCAAGAATATTGATTTTTTCCGTTTTGGTGTGAAACCCCTTTGAAACGGACCGGAGCACAAGCAGGTTGTCAAGAGGATCATCCATATCTGAGAGCCTCCACCGGATTCATTCTCGATGCTTTAACAGCAGGGTAAATGGTGGAACAAAAACAGATCAGTATGGCACTTGCGGCAATAACAAAAACATCCACGGGATTGAGCTGGACCGGCAGCGTGGAAAACGGATACGCCTCGGGAAGATGAATGAATTTGTATCGGGACAGCAGCATACAGACTCCTACGCCGAAAAAAGAACCGAGCATCGTACCGGCTATGCCGATGATCATTCCCTTTATCATGAATATCTTTCTTATTGCTCTGTTTGTCGCTCCCATTGCCTTTAATACGGCAATGTCTCTTGTCTTTTCCATCACCATCATGATCAATGCGCTTGCGATGTTGAACGCCGCCACAAGAATGATCAGTGTCAATATGATGAACATCGCCGTCTTTTCGAGCTTCAAGGCTGAAAAAAGGCTTTTGTTAATGTCCATCCAGTCATTAACATAAAAAGGCGGGTCAAGAAAAGATAAATTGTTTTTGACAAAAGATTTTACCTTGAACACATCATCGATCCAGAGGCCCAGGGCGGAAACGCCCTGTCCCCCTCCATACTGTACTGCTTCGTCGATATGAATGTATGCCATTGCACTGTCATATTCATACATTCCCGAACTGAAAGTGCCTGTAACTGAAAAACGCTTCATGGATGGAACATGGCCGATCGGAGAAGCGATGCCGGACGGACTGACCAGGATGACGGACTCTCCTTTATCCACCCCGAGTTTACGGGCGAGCTCCTTCCCGAGTATAATTCCTGGGGCGGTGGTGCCGGGACGCCCTTTACGGAGGGCCGACTCAAGCTCCGAGGGGCTGAATCCCTGAATCAGCCTGATTTTACTTTCCGGATCGATTCCCCGGAGCATGACCCCGGAAAAATTTTTCCCGGAACGAATCATCGCCTGGGAAAATACAAGCGGAGAAACGTTTTTCACTTGATCCAGGCCTTCGATCCTGCTTTCTATGCTGTTGTATTGATCAAACTTTCCGGAATAGTTCATCACGAGGATATGGGGTTCCAGTCCGAGAATTTTCTTTCTGAAATTCGTCTCCGCCCCGCTCATGACGGAGATGACGATGACAAGCGCCATGACCCCGACAGCCACACCCGCCACCGAAAGAAAAGTGATCAACGAGATGAACCCCTCTTTCCGTTTCGCCTTCAGGTACCGCCTTGCAAGAAAAAATTCGAACGACATAAATCAGTTATGCTTTCTCATGTGGGGAAAGAGGATCACCTCTCTGATGGAATCCGAGTCGGTCAGGAGCATGACCAGCCTGTCGATCCCGATCCCCTCACCGCCGGTTGGCGGCATGCCGTATTCAAGTGCTTCAATATAATCGGCATCCATTGTGTGGGCTTCTTCATTTCCTTCATCCTTCTGCTGAACCTGCTGGAGAAACCTTTCATACTGGTCCCCGGGGTCATTGATTTCAGAAAACCCGTTGGCGATTTCCCGGCCTGCTATAAACAGTTCGAAACGATCCGTTATGGAGGGATCGTTGTCATTTTTTCTGGAAAGCGGGGAGACTTCCACGGGATAACCGGTGATGAAAGTGGGCTGAATGAGCTTGGGCTCCACCAGGATGTCAAAAAGTTTGGTCAGTATTTTGCCGTGCCTGTCTTTTTTGGTAATCTCAATATTCTGTTCTTCTGCGAACGCCAGAAGCTTGTCCGCATCATGAAGGATGTCCGGTGAAAGACCGCCGACCTGAACAAGAGATTCCGTCATCGGGATTCTCGGCCACTGTCCGGCAAAACTGATGGAATGCCCCTGGTAGTCGATTGTATCAGAGCCGGCCACCTTCTCTACAATGTATGAAAACATCCGTTCGGTCAGGTTCATCATATCTTCGTAATCGGCATACGCCTGGTAAAATTCCACCATGGTGAACTCGGGGTTATGCTTTGTGGAAACCCCTTCGTTTCTGAAGTTGCGGTTGATTTCAAATACCCTGTCGAACCCGCCGACCACAAGCCGTTTTAAATACAGTTCAGGGGCGATGCGCAGAAACAGTTCCATGGAAAGGGCATTGTGCCAGGTTTTGAAAGGCGTTGCTTCGGCTCCGCCCGCAATCGGCTGCATCATCGGCGTTTCCACCTCGATAAAACCTTCATCCTCAAGAAACGTCCGCATGGCACTGACGGTTTTACTTCTTTTGAGAAAAACCTCTTTGGTCTTTTCGTTCATCACAAGATCAAGATACCGGTTCCTGTACCTTTTTTCCGGATCTTTAATGCCGTGAAACTTTTCAGGCAGAGGCCTTACGGATTTGGACAACAGCCTGAAATTTTTAGCGATAACGGTCCATTCACCGGTGCGGGTCTGGAAAAGCGGCCCTTCTATCCCCACAAAATCTCCGATATCCAGTTTTTTAAAAACGGCATACGTCTCTTCGCCCACATAGTTTTGCTTGATATACGCCTGTATCTGTCCGGTTCCGTCCTTGAACCGGACAAAAGAGGATTTTCCCATTTTATTGACAGCCATGACTCTCCCTGCCACTGCAAATGACTCCCCTTCCTCTCCGAGCGTCTGAGGCGATGTTTCAATGAGATACTGCAGTCGGCTGATGGTATGGGACACTTTAAAATCATTGGGGTACAGGGCTACACCGTTTTGCTTTAAAGATTCAATTTTTTCTTTTCGGGCTTGAATAATTTTACTTGTACTGTCATCCATTGAACGTATCTTTCCTGTTAATATGGAATTGTTAAAATAATTTTTCCTGTTTCCTGAACAACCAGCATTCGTTACAAGAGGGGTAGAGTAGCTTATTTTTCAATAAAATTCAAGATGATTCATATATGTTGAATATGATGGTAAAGACGGTTCCTTTCCCCTCTCTGGAATGGAAATCAATCACCCCGCCGTATGAATCCACAAGCCTGTGAACAATGGCAAGACCCAGTCCGGTGCCTTCCGCCTTGGTGGTAAAAAAGGGATCAAACACGGAATCCGTGCGGTTTTCATCAATACCGCATCCGGTATCTTCAATCCGTATCAAAACCCGGTCGTTTTTATGACGGACGATCCGAATGAAAATTTCCCCTTTTTCCGATATCGATTCGGACGCATTTTTTAAAAGATTCCATATGATCTGCTGGAAATGGACGCTGTCAATCCGGACAATCACATTTTCATCCAGGCGGGTATTTACGGTGATATGCTCACCTGTTTCCGGAGACTGATTAAACAGTTCCACTGTCTCGAGAATGGCTTTGTCGAGTTGCAGAGCTTCGGCGTTGGAGATATTGGGTTTGGTGAAAATATGAAAATCATTCACCAGATTGTGCAGCCTCTGGATTTCCCGCAGGACTATATTCATCAGCCTGAAGTCGGACGAGCCCGCCTCCGTATTCTCTTTCAGCAACTGTACAGCCACGGAAAGAGAGGCAAGGGGGTTTTTGATTTCATGTGCGATCCCGGAGAGAAGCTCGTTTACAGCAGCCATCCGTTCCACACGTTTCAAATGGCCGATGAGCTACCACGAAGCACACGAAGCACACGAAGGTTTTGTTTTTTTAATAATGTTTTCTTCGTGATCTTCGTGCACTTCGTGGTGTTTTTTACTG
>JAIPEK010000177.1 GCA_021737205.1 Desulfarculaceae bacterium | reverse complement strand
TCACCGAGCCGTATAAAATTCCTGTTGCACATCATGAAAACAAGGCCAGCGGCGTAAAAGACAGGAAAAAAATCCGCCGCCCGCAACAGGTTCCGTAACAGGGAAGAAGAGATATCCACCGGCGTTCCGTTGTCATGAACCACACAGAGCCCCAGGGACCGCTTTCCCGGGGTGGTGCCCGAATACACCTCGAAAACAACCGGATAAAACCATTCCAAAAGGAACAGGCATATGAGCATCACTGCGGTTCCGGCTCTGCTGAAAGCGGAAAGCACCGGCACCAGGACCAGGTAGATACCCGCCCGGATCATGCAGTCGATCAGCCATGCATACGCCCTTGGAACGGGACCAGCCGTTTTGAGCCGGAGCACGATGCCTTCCGGGGTTTCATGATTTGTGGCTGTATCGATGATCTGCAAAAAAAGACTCCGGCAGCCGGGCGCAATCGTATCACCCGCTTTGGAAAATATCCCTGTAAGAGGTATAAATGGAGGCTATGGCCACCGGGGTGACCGCCAGTCCGATCACGACCAGAGGGATGACGGCCAGAACGGTGGGGATTTTTCCGGCCTGCACCGTTACCGGGATCACAACGGCGGCGAGCCCGGTAACGACCACCCCGATCAAAAGGAATACGGCCCCGTATACCAGAAACGGCAGAATATTCATCAGGCAGGCCCGCAAGCTCATTTTCATGGCATCGAAAAAGGAAAGGTCATTCAGTGCGATCAAGGCCGGGCTGAACCAGTACACCATGGCCATCGGCACCATGAACGCCGTCAGAATCAGAAAAAACAGCACCATGACAACAGGGGACATATTCATGAACAGGGCCGGGTTCTGCATGGCTGCCAGTCCGCCTGCCATAACGGTGAACATCACCACGGCCAGAAGCGCCATTACGAGAAAAGCACCAAAGAAAAACACAAGAGCGAAAAGGATGAGCCGGCCGAAGTTGTTTGAAAATCCGGCAAACAGATGCCGGACCGAGAAGTCATCACCTGCGTCCTGTTCGGCCGCTCCCATGATAAACCCGGCTCCGAAAACCGGATTCAAAAGGTTCGCTGCAATCGCCCCGAGAAACGGAACAACCTGGATCAAGCCGCTGACCACAAAGAATACAATGGTGGAAAAAATCCAAGAGATCGGATTTTTCCGGAAAAGGCCGAAACCGGCGAATATCCACCCGGCGCCGTTGCCTGCGGGAACTTTCCTGGGCCCTGTGAACCCGGCATCCACCATCCCGGCTCCGGAAACCAGGTCCGCCGAGGGAGTGGAATAGGGATTGGTAGCCATCCGGGCCTGTTGTTCATCAGACGCTTGTTCAGACGGCCGCAGATCACCGGAACCGCTTTGAAACCCTGGCTTGCCCGGATCGTCCTCTGTTTTCATCCGTCCCTGCCCTTCCGATACCGCCGGCTTTGGGTCGCCGGTCCCCGCCTTTTCTATTTCACAATCGGCACCGGCCTTGGCAAAGGCAAGTTTCATTTTCCGGCAGGTTTCTTCATCCGCATGCTTTTTGATGATGATCTTTTTCCCGGAAAACAGGGATTCGGTTTTTTCCATATCGATCCGGAACATGCTGCAGATATGTTCCTTTACCTTCTGCGGATCGGCTCCTTCAAAAATTCTGCCCCGGAAAACCACGTTATGCCGTTCACTGGTCATACCACGCCTCTGATTATTGTTTGCAGTGACGTTTACATAACAAATATTTGCCGTTTCCACAACTGTCTGAAAAAATTTTGCCGCTCCGCTTTCCGCTGAATTTCCTTTTGCCCTTGACGTACTTCCCTGATAAGGGTACAAAAAAAGTATCGAACCTTTGATTCTTCATCCTTTGACGAAAACGTAGAAAAGGAGGCATCATGACCACACCAGAGCATTGCCCGGGATTCGAACAGTTCAAGGACCTGAAATCATTCACTTGCAAATGTCCGCAATGCGGGGCGGAAAAGGAAATCTTTTCGGACGAGTTCGACAAGCCCCACAAGTGCGACAAATGCGGTGAAAAAATCGATTTTACCGAATGCAAATTTGATGCGGGGACTTAGTTAGCCCTCCTGCTCCTTTCCCCATCGGCGGACATATTCATACATGACCACCGAAGCGGCCACACTTACGTTCAGGCTCTGGGATCTGCCGAACTGGGGGATTTTCAGCCTTTCCACACGGTCGTACCCGTCTGGATCGAACGTGATGCCGAAGGCTTCATGGCCCAATACAAAGGCGCTCTTTTCGGGAAGCTCTGCTTTCTGAACCGGATACCCAGTGCCGGGTTCCAGGATGAACACGGTGTATCCCATCTGTACAAGACGGGCGTAAGAGTCGTCGAACGTGTCGAAAAACTTGGCCGGTACCCATTTCAGCGCACCTTTGCCGGAGGCGGGATCAAAAAAATCGATCCCGACCAGGTGAACTTCTTTAGCGCCGAATACATCCGCACTCCGGAAGATTTTGCCCACATTGAACGTGGGCTTGAGATTGTCCAGCACTATCACAAAGTCGTTTGCGCCCGGCCTTGCAAACATATTTTTCCGGATATGCTTTTTAAACCTCAGCCGGGCCCTTTCTTTCTCCGCTTTCATCATCTGACGGACCTTGTGGGAGCTCAACCTGTATCCCTCTGTTCAGATTTTCCTGTAGGCACTGGACATCACCTGTTTCAATGGATGACGGATCCCGTTGAGGCTTTCTGACATACCGGTGAACAGGATGCCGCCCGGTTTAAGGGACTGGACAAGTGTATCCACGGTTTTCTGGCGGGTGGCCGCGTCAAAGTAGATCATGACGTTCCGGCAGAAGATAATGTCGAACCTGTCGTTCATGGCATCCGTGATCAGGTTGAACCGGCCGAACTGGACCAGATCCCGGATCTCCTTTTTCACTTTCACATGTCCTTCATACCGGTTGCTGCCCTTCTGGAAATAGCGGCGGAGCATATGCGCGGGCACATGGCTCACCCTTTCCATAGGGAATATCGCTTTCCGGGCCTTTTCCAGCATGGTATCGGAAAGGTCCGTGGCATTGATGCTGAGCCGGTAATTGTTGTCAGCCAGCTGAAGCGCCGCCGAATACGGTTCCTCCCCGCTCGAACAGGCGGCGCACCATATTTTCAGAAAATCCGAAGAAGATATGTTGTTGATGATATATTCGCAATGGGCGTTTTCCCGGAAAAAAAACGTATGGTTGGTGGTAATGGCGTCGATAAAACGATTGAACTCGTCCCGGTCCCTGCCGATAAAATCGATGTAATCCCGGGTCAGAGTGTAACCGGTTTTTCTCAGCCGTTTGGCAAGCCTTGACTTTAAAAGTTCGTACTTCTGGTCGGTAAGCCGTATGCCGGCCTCTTCATATACCAGGTCAGCGAGTTTACTGAACTGTTTGGGATTGATTTCCAAGAACCTCTATTCTCCCCAACTTCACAAAAATTATCCACAGCAGCTGCGCTGATGGACTCCCAAAAACCATGTCAGGATTTGTCTTCATGCTCCTGCCGGGCTTTTGCCTGCTGGGCTTCCCGGAAAATATCATCCACGTCCTGGGTTTTCTCACTGGCCGGGGAGCGGTCCGCCTCGACCTGTTCATGGGAATAAAAGGGGGAAAATGCGGTCTTTTCGACCCCCAGTTCGAGAAAGAAGGGACGATGGCTTTCCGTCTCAAAGGATACCCGCCGATAGTCCGGGGACTCATGCAGATGCCCCACGGAAATCGTAATGTCCTGGTTGACCACCATCATCTTCGGCGGAGTGAATTTGACCGAAGCGTACAGTTCCTCCCGTAGATCGTTCTGGAAATGCCCCATGCCCTGGTCCACGAGAGCGCCCAGAACATTTCCCACGTCGTCGGACGTATGATTTTTGGAAAGCTCCTCTTCCGGCATCTTCATGTTCATCATGTAGCTTCTGTAGAGATCCAGTGCCGCTTCAGCGGAAAAATTCATCAATACAACGCCCGATACTTCGCTTTCAAACACCGTGAAGCAGCCTATCTCCGGCCTCAGTGTTGTTTTGTTGATGGTCTGGGCCAGCGGAAAAAACGTGATCTTCTGGGCGGTGGCCTTCTGCAGCACCCGCTGAATCGATTTGCACAAAATAAAAAGAATTTCATCCGTGCTTTTGACTTCCTGGACGTCCATGCTCGGTCTCCTGTCAATTCATATACAAAATTGTCAGACATCAAAGGAACACCCCTGATCTCAGGGTCCACAATACCGGCTAATCCCTCCTGTGTCAAGCAAAGACCGTATGCGCAAAAACGAACGGGACCGGTTGTCCTGGTTTTGATGATCCGGTACCACGGCTGATCAAGAGCTTTACTTCACCAGGCGGTCCTCGGGCAGTTTGATTTCCCGGTAGATCTCGTCCGTGGCCGCCAGAATGTCGAACGGCGGATCAAACCCGATCTGTTGTGCCACGTGGATGTTCAGGCTGATAGCGGGCACAGCGTCATCAACCATGGTAAGATCCCGGGGTTCGGCCCCTTCAAGGATTCGGATCATTTTGTCCGCCAGGAACTGTCCCCTGGTGCTGAAATCGATGGTGGAAAATCCCATTAAAGCCCCTGCCCGGACATCCCTGGAGCCGTTTCTGGCAAACGTGGGAATCTGCTTTTCCCGCAGAAACGCCAGCAGCTTGTCCACATCGGATTTTTCCCAGTCAAAACAGAGCAGAGAGGGGATGAAAAAAGCGTCCATTCCTTGATTCACAAGAGCTTGCAGCCCTTTCAGGCATGACTGGGCATCCTCTTTTTCAAGGGTGTATTCCACAATCTCGAACCCTTTTTCTTGGGCCACTTCCCGTGCGCTTTCCAGGTTTGTGTAATCCCGTCCGCTTTCGGTATCCGGGTATATCAATCCGAGGTTTTCAAACCCGATCACCTGGTGGAAAATTTCAAACATCCGTTTATACCGGCCCGGCACGATCCGGACCGTAAAGTTTTCGATACCGGAATCTTCATTGCTCTTGATAAACCCGGATTTGAGGGCATTGGATACCCCCATTCCCAAAATCGGGGTTGTCCCGTTGTTTTCCTTGAGAAGCGCCCTTGTGCCGTCGGTCCCCATGCCGATGACAAGATCGAGATCCTCCGTCCCCATCAGGTTTTGCGCCTTCCGGTTCCATACGGACTCCCCCGCATCCCAGCCCGGGCTGTAATATGCCTTTTCTGGAAAGGAGATCCGGTCCAGCCACCCTTTTTCTTCATGCGCCTCTTTTACGGCGTTGAATGTCCGGTTAAAGAGCCAGTAGTTCCCCCCTTCCAGGTATCCGACCCGGAACGTTTCCCCGGCCGAGGCCG
>JAIPEK010000176.1 GCA_021737205.1 Desulfarculaceae bacterium | reverse complement strand
AAGATCACCATGAAGAGCATGAAGTTCATGAAGATTTTGCTTCAGTTCCTTCATGGCCTTCATGGTAAAAAATGTTATTCTTTCATATAAACATTCACGGCCTGAGCAGCCACAACATCGGGTACAACATCGGGTATTAGGTATTAGCCGTTAGGCGTTAACTAAAACCTGATACCTAATACCTAATACCTAACAGCTTTCATAGAAAAGCGCCGGAGCAGGAGAGCCCCGGCGCAAGATATCTTCGAAGTGAAATGTTCAGGGGACTATTCAGCACCCATGAACGGATACCGGTAATCCTCCGGCGGTACGAAGGTTTCCTTGATGGAGCGGGCCGATGTCCACCTCATGAGGTTCATGAAAGATCCTGCCTTGTCATTGGTCCCGGAGCCCCTGGCCCCGCCGAACGGCTGCTGGCTGACAATGGAGGCGGTGGGCTTGTCATTGATGTAGAAGTTGCCGGCCGTATGCCGCAGCATTTTCATACCCTTGTTCAAAGCGGCCCGGTCCCTGGACCACAGCGCACCCGTCAGAGCATACTGTGAGGTATTGTCGCAAAGCTCAAGACACTTTTCATACTCGTCGTCCGGGTACACATACACGGTAAGCACCGGCCCGAAGATCTCCTCCTGCATGGTCTTGAAATGCGGGTTGGTGGTTTTGATGACGGTGGGCTCGATGAAATACCCTTTTGATTTGTCTCCCTTGCCGCCCGCGAGAATTTCGGCTTCGTCGGACTTATCTGCATAATCAATGTACGACATGATGTCATCAAATGCGGATTCATCGATCACGGCATTCACAAAATTGGAAAAATCCCGTACACAGCCCATTTTGATTCCCTTGACAAGCTCGAGAAGCCCGGGCTCCATGTCCGCCCATACGGATTCGGGAACATAGAGCCGGGAAAGTGCGGAACATTTCTGGCCCTGGTATTCGTAGGCCGCACGGACAATGGCGGTCTTCATCTCTTCCATCCAGCAGGCCGCGGATTTGTGGACCACCATGTAATCCTTTCCCCCGGTTTCCCCTACGATACGCGGATAGGACCTGTAGTTTTCGATGTTCTCGCCGATGCTCTTCCACATTTTCTGGAACACGGCCGTAGACCCGGTAAAATGAATCCCGGCAAGATCCGGGTTGGGGAAGAGAACCTTTCCAAGCTGGGATCCTTTGGACGGGAGAAAGTTGATGACCCCGTCCGGAAGTCCGGCTTCCTGGAGGATCCGCATCACGTAGTAATTGGACAGGACAGCCGTAGTGGCGGGTTTCCAGATCACGGTATTGCCCATCACCGCGGGCGCAGTGGGAAGGTTTCCGCCGATGGCGGTGAAGTTGAACGGGGTAATGGCCAGGACAAATCCTTCCAGGGGCCGGTACTCCATCCGGTTGTACACCCCTTTGACGGACCGGGGCTGCTTGGTATAAATGTCTTCCATGTATTTGGCGTTGAACCGGAGAAAGTCGGCAAGCTCCATCACGGCCTCGATCTCCGACTGATGTGCGTTCTTTCCCTGGCCGAGCATGGTGGCGGCGTTCACCTCATACCTGTACTTATCCGTGATCAGTTCCGCCGCTTTGAGCATGATGCCGGCCCGGTCCGCCCAGTCTATGTCCTCCCATTCGCTTTTGGCGTCCGCCGCCGCCTGTACCGCGTCGTTGATTTCCTTTTCGCCGGCCCTGTGAAATGTGGCCAGCACACGGGAATTCTCCGTCGGCATGACCGCATCCGCTGTATCACCGGTTTTCACCTCTTTGCCGCCGATGATCAAAGGGATTTCGATTTTTTCATTGTAGACCTTTTCCACGGCCTGTTTCAGCTCTTCCCTTTCCTTTGTTCCCGGGGCATAACTTAATGTCGGTTCATTTTTCGGTTCCGGAATTGTAAATACGGCGTCCATTTCAGACCTCCTGTTATCGTTTTATCCACATTTTCTTTGTTTTTTGTTTAACTTTTCATTATAATTGCGTACAAAACAAAGATAAAATTAATAATTTTCATAATAAATATGAATATTCCTCATGGCGGCAATCATGAATCTTGACCTTCATTACCTGAAAACCTTCTATCATCTGTGTCTCACCCACAACTACACGGAAACGGCCAAAAAACTGCACGTGACCCAGTCGGCCGTAAGTCATGCCATCAAAAAGCTGGAGACGATCTCCAACGTCAAGCTGATTGAAAAAAACAAAAGCAGATTTACGCTGACGGAATACGGGGAACTGGTATTCAGGACCTGTGAGGATATATTCTCCACCATCTCCCAGACCGAAGAGATCCTCAGCCATAAACAGTTCAACCAGAAAATTTCCATCGACATCGGCGCCCCCATAGAATTCGGCAACACCATTTTAATCGACAGCATACAGCCGTTTTTATCCGAACACCCGCTGTACAACATCAATATCAAGCTTCACCACGAACTGTTTGAAAAGCTTCTGAAAAACGAAGTCGATCTCATCATAGACTGCAAACCCCACTATCACCCGTCCACCGAATCCGTCTTTCTCTGCGACGAAGCGTACAGCGTTGTCAGCACCCCGGAGTATGCCAGAGCATATAATCTCAAGGATATCAGAAATTTATCCGAAGTTGCAATACTTTCCCTTGATGAAAGAGGCGAGTGGTGGGAAAAATTTTTCGATGCCGTTTCCGACAGGATCCATATCAATTTGAACCAGATTATGACCATCAACCACATCCGGGGCCTGATCAACGCCGCGATGAACGGCATGGGCGTGACACTGGTTCCCAGGTACACCATACTTGAACCGCTGGCAGCTGGCACTCTGGTGGAACTGTTCACCGACACCACCATCCGGGAGGACAAGTTCCAGGTTTTTATCAAAACCGAAAAACGGAAAATGGAAAAAAACCAGCGTTTGATCGACTATTTTCAATCCTATTTTTCCACCCATCATCTCCATTCGGCCGGGCCGAACTGATGATATAAAATCAAACCGTGTCGATATAACGTCACAGCTGTTTATATGCCGTCAAATCCGCGTTGCCCGGGTTCCGGCCCGAAACGGTTACCAACCGGGCGGTCCCCCTGCGACCCTCTGTTTTTCAATCTCCCGGCATAAAATTTGAACTTCCCCCTTTACGAGAAGGAATTGTTTGTATATGGTGAGCGGGAACAATCAAATCGGTATTATCGGAAGGTGTAAAGAATGAGTATCAGGAGATGGTGTGTCATTGTAATTTTGTTGTCGGGTTTTTTCTTTGTTTCCGGAATCGGCACATTGAGCCGCGCGGTCAACAAAACCGGCCCCGAAAAAGAGGCGGTCATTGAGAAAAAAGCCGAAAAACAGATGAAGGAACCTGCGGAAGAACCTTCTCCTGATGTCCGGACCATAAAGGGCACCGTTGAAAAAGGGGATACCGCATCGGGTATACTGGATGACCATCTTCCCTTGAAAACCGTATACGATATCAGCCGGAAAAGCAGGAAAGTATTTCCGCTCCACAGGCTCAACAGGGGACATATTTATCGGATAACCCTTGAAGAGGGCACGTTTGCCTCCTTTGAATATGAAATCGACAGGGAAGAAAAACTGGTCGTATGCCGGGAAAAAGAGGAATTCTCCATTACCAGAAAACCGATCGAGTACGATTGTGACGTGAAAGTCATCTCCGGGACCATTGAAGCCAGCCTCTTTTCGGCCGTTCAAAAAGCAGGGGAAGGCATCGAAATCGCCATCCGGCTTTCTGAAATATTTGCCTGGGATATCGACTTTATCCGGGACATCCGGCCGGGAGACCGGTTCCGCGTTCTGGTGAAAAAACGGTACAAAAACGGAAATCCAGCCGGTTATGAAAGGGTTCTTGCCGCGTTTTTCACCAACCGGGGCAACCAGTACAAGGCGTTTTACCACGAAAACAAAGACGGCAGGGCCGGTTACTATGATGAAAACGGCGACTCCATGCAGAAAAAATTTCTCAAGGCCCCGCTCTCATTCTCCAGGATCTCCTCCAAATACTCCAACAGCCGTCTTCACCCGATATTCAAAGAATACCGCCCCCACCGGGGAGTGGACTACGCAGCGCCCGAGGGAACCCCCATAAAAGCCGTGGGCGCCGGGACCGTCACTGCTTTCGGATACAACAAGAGCATGGGCAACTATATCAGCGTCCGGCATCCCAACGGATTCAAAACCGGGTACAACCACATGTCCCGGTTCGCCGAGGGAATGAAACGAAACAAAGAGGTGGAACAGGGAGAAGTGATCGGGTATGTCGGCGCGACAGGATATGCCACCGGTCCGCATCTTGATTTCAGGATGAAAAAGCGCAACAAACCCATCGATCCCCTCAAATATGAATCCCCGCCCGCCAATCCGATCAATCCGGAAGAGATGGAGCGTTTCCGGGCCGAAATCAGCCGGTTTTCCGAGAGAATCCTGACGGCGAGCTCTGACACCCCTTCCGACAGGGAATCAACCTGAAGAAAAGAGGAACCGGTCGATCAGTTTCTGCAGGCTTTCAGGACAAAGTAGCCGGCAAACGCCCCCACTCCGTAATATGGAATCTTGTGCAGGGAATAGTTGGCCCCGATCAGGGTTTTATCGAAAACACTCACGTCAAATGCGCTGAAGAGGCCCGGATTTTTCCAGTACAGAAGTTCGATTGCGCAAGTGATCAGGAAAACAGCGGCCAGAAGAGGTTTCTCCTTGAGCTTCGGAAACACCATCTGGATCACAATCCCCCAGAACATGACATACAGGATACAGGAAAAGTAATTCTGCATGAGATGCTGGTACGGGCCTGCATAAAACTTGGCGCTGACCCATAAAGGGGCGATTATAATGAAAAATTTAAGAAGCGCGATCCGATTTTTCATAAAACGTCCGGAGTTGCCGAAACCTTCCTGTACACTGTCTTTTTCCGCCATTTTTCCCCCTTTTTCCGGGTTTTCAAAGTTGCCGAACCAAAAATGCGTCACCGGGCTTGACGCACAGGCAGGGTTTGTGAAAAGTGTAGTAAAATTGAACCGGCAAAGCAAGGATTAAATTTTTTGTCAAAACCGATGGCAACCATTTCCTTGAAAAATTTCACTGCAGTGCTATGATGCCGTACAAGAATGAAAAAAAACCGATGTCTAAAGGAAAAACCATATGGAACTGTGCTTTATGGACGGCAACCAGGCCATCTCCTACGGGGGGAAAACAGCCGGATGCAATTTTTTTGCAGGATATCCCATAACCCCGGCCACCTCGATTTTCAACATGATGCTCTCCCTGCTTCCCCCGGAAAAAGGGATATGTCTGCAGGGCGAGGATGAAATCGCCTCCATCGGGTTCTGCCTGGGGGCGTCCATGGCCGGCCACAAG
>JAIPEK010000175.1 GCA_021737205.1 Desulfarculaceae bacterium | reverse complement strand
TGAACACTTTCACCATTGTCTTGAACACCGTCAGAAACTGGCTCAAGGGGTAGGCCACCATGGTGGCCGCCATTGTTCCCCCCAGAACAACCAGGACGGACGGAAGGTTGACGAACATACCGATACTCCCGCCCAGCAGTATGGTACCGGAAACAAACCCGATGGCCGCAATAACCCCTATTATCGAAGATAGATCCATAACGCTATGCCTTTATATAAATCGTTTCGTTCACAGGGTATTCCCTGTTATACCTAATTATCTTTTCAATGGCGGCAGTGTCAAGCAGGGTTTCGGCGGAAAAAAGCTTGGTGCCGCCTGCCGTAAACAATGAAACCCCGAGTGTCATGCCCGGAGCAAGCTGGTGGATACCGATCCCTTTGATCCGGTCGCTTCCGTCTGCGGCAAGCCGTGTGGCCGCATACTTCTGGAGATAATGCACCACAAGAGGATCCAGCACTGTGCCGGATTGTTCTTCAAGCCCGGAAATCCACCCGTCCATCCGTCCTTCTGAATCCCTGAACCGCAACTCGTCAAACCGGTCCGCCCCGGCCAGAATCCGGGCACCCACCGGGATATTCCGGCCCTTCAGCCCCTCCGGTCCGCCGGACCCGTCCATGCACTCGTTCAGGTATCGTACCGTACGGGCGGTTTTCTCCAGTCCCGGGCAGGATTCCAGGAGATCGGCTCCCTTGGCTGGATACTGATGCAGAAGATCCCGCCCGTATTCCGAAAAATCCGGATTTTCTTTGTCGGCAAGGTCTTCCGGAAGCAGAAGCATTCCGATTTCATGCAAAAGACAGGCCTTCTGCAGCGTCTCCAGCTCTTTTTCCCCGAGCTCCATCTGTTGCGCGACAAAAATGGCGGCATCAGCCACCCGCCGGGCATGACCCCGGTTCGTTTCCACCCGGATTTCAATCAAGTGGGACAGAATCCGGCTAAACGCTTCCAGCCCCTCCGTGATTCTCTTGCCGTATGATTTGATCCTTGTTTTGAGCCGCTTTCGTTCATCGGTCATCAGACTGATCTGTTTCAGCGAATGATTGAGCTGGCGCCGTTCTTCATGGAGCTCCTTGCCGGCCGCCGACAGCTTCTCCCTGTACCGGTCGAGATACCCGAAGGTCTGTTCCAGTTTGGATTTATACCGCAGGAGGTCACCGGCGGATTTTTCGGCTTGATAAAACCATTCGAGCCTTCTTTTCAGCTCCAATGAAGAAACCGGTTCGACAAGGCAGTCATCAAAGCCGGTCCTTAGGAGCGAATGCCTGGCATCGGCGCTTGCACCGCCGGGCACAGCCCCCAGAACCATTCGCTTTTCATCGGCCGGTACAAAATTGAGTTTTGAGATCATCCGATTCATATTTTCCGGAAAAGAGCCCCCGAAATCAACCACCACCGCATCAAAAGACCCCGGCAGCGGGGCATCTTCCGAATTTTCCGAAGCTGCGGCCGAGGTCACCACCAGGGAGTCATCCTCCTCCATTCTATTGATAGTCTCCAGGCCGTCCTCTCCATCCTCTTCTTCGGTGATAAACAGAATATGGAAGGTTTCCGCCTTTTGTGTATTTTCCGTCGGCATTGTCAAATCATTCGGAATAACTGTTCATCCACCAGTTATCCCATCGGGTCTCCATGATCTTTCGGGCGAACAGTTTTCCCGTATCGGTCTGTATTCTCGGCAACAGGAACTCGATCCATTTGTCACAGGAGCCGGAGCCGGTATCCTTCAACTTCTTCAGTTCCAGCAGGAAAGAAATCTGGTCGGCATCGTTGACAAGCTGCGCCTCCCGGGTCCGGCAGGTGTTGAACTCATCGATCATCTCTTTGATCTCATTGCCGAACGGCAGTCCTTCAATTAAATCGGATACCGCCTTTTCTTCCTTGACCTCGGCATACTTTTTCTGCACATAATTGAAATCCCCTGTGCGGGCTTCGGGCAAATCATGCAAAAGCGCCATCTTCAACAATTTTTCTCTGTCGATATCCGGCTCCATGCTAGAAATTGCATAGACGATAAATACCGTCATAAAGGAGTGCTCCGCCACATTCTCTCTGCCTGTCCCCAGAAAATGATACCCGGATCGCGGGAGTTCCTTCAGAATTTTGGCTTCAAAAAGAAGATCTGCAATATTTTTTTCCATCGGCTTTGCTTTTCTCACCTGTAATATATGGCATCAATACTTGACAAGTTATAAAACAAAAGGTTAAATAAAGTCAAGATTCAACCAATCATTGAACATCAAGAGGTCGTGAAATGCCTAAAAAGAATGTTTCCGCGTTTGCCGTTTTTCTTGTGACGTCTCTTCTTTTCCTTGCCGGTACTGCTGCGGCGGGATCGGACATAACTGATTCGCTCGGGCAGGACAAATCCGGATTTTATTACACCATTCAAAAAGGGGACACACTCTGGGATCTGTCCCGAAAATTCTACAACTCCCAATGGGATTGGCCCGGATTGTGGGAAATGAATGACCGGATCAAAAACCCCCACCTGATTTACCCGGGAAAACGGATCCGCGTTTTTCTAAAAAAAGAAAAAGAGCTTGAGAGAATCGCACAAAAAGAAATCCCGAAGAAAGAAGAAATCACGCCCACCTTTTCGTACCCGAAAATGGACAATCTGGGATTCATCAAACGAACCGCGGTCTCGCCTCTGGGCAACATCATCCGTTCGGTAAAGGATGACCGGCTGATATCGGAGAATGATGCCGTTTACATTGAAAGTTCGGGGGCAGACCGGCTGGTGCCCGGAACGACATACCGGATCTACGTGACCCGGCAGATTGAAAGGGAATACCATGGACAGCCATTTGAAGGAGTCCTGCATACCGTAAAGGGAGCGGTTGAAGTAACCGGTGCGAAAGAGGGCTATTATACCGGAAAAATCACGGAAAGCTTTGCCGCCGTTCACCCGGGCGATTTACTCATGGGGTATACCCAGAGATCGGGAGAAATCCCGGTGAAGGAGGATCCGCCGGAGATACAGGCCAATCTGGTTTGCAACGACAACGATGACGCACTTATGGCCGAAAACAGCGTGGCCTATATGAACCGGGGCAGCTCGGACCGGGTCAGGCCCGGAGATATGTATACCGTTTACCGGAACCCGGATGCGGCGGCGTCTACCTTTCGAGGGGATACCGAGATCGAGTTTGATCCCGAGAAAGTGGGCCGGCTTATCGTACTGCATACCGAAGACATCTCGTCTACGGTCATTATTGTGAAAAACGCAAAAGACATGGTGGTGGAACCGGGTCTGCCGGTAAGGTAACAAGCCCGGCTATTCGTAACCCTTCACGGTTGTCGGTTCACAGTTGACAGTTTTTTCCATTTGTTTCAACTCTTTAATTAATCTAATCTCTGTTTTTTTAACCGTGAACCGTGAACCGACAACTGTAAACCGTGAACGGTTACCGCTATTCTTCCCAGGTGACCCGCAGGACCTCCTGGTAGGTGGTTTCCCCTTTGAGCATTTTCCGGATCCCGTTTTTCCTCAAGAGAGTCAGCCCTTCGGCACAGGCTCTTTGTCTCAGATTATCCACGTCCATATGTTCAGCTGTCATTTTCTTGAGAGACTCCGTATACGGAAGGACTTCAAAAATGGCTGTCCTGCCCTTGTATCCGGTATTCCTGCACTTGATGCACCCTTGTCCGTATTTCAGGGGAACAGGCCCCTCCCCTTCCAGATCGAAACCGAGATCCTTCAGCTTCGCCCGGTCCATCTGAAAGTCCCGGGTACAGAACGGGCATATCGTCCTCACCAGCCTCTGGGCCACTACGCCTGCAAGAGACGAATGGATCAGGTATGGAGGCACCCCGAGATCAACCAGCCGGACAATAGCGGAAACCGCGTCATTGGTGTGCAGGGTTGAAAGCACGAGATGGCCCGTCAGGGAAGCCTGAACCGCGCTCTGGGCCGTTTCGAGATCCCGTATTTCCCCGACCATGATGATATCAGGGTCCTGACGGAGAATGTTGCGCAGCACCGAGGCAAACGTCACGCCTATGGCGGACTGCACTGCAATCTGGTTAAAATCCTCATGGATCATCTCAATGGGATCCTCCACCGTGGTGATGTTGACACTCGGGGAAGAAAGAGACCGCAGGGACGAGTAAAGGGTAGTGGATTTTCCGCTGCCGGTGGGTCCGGTCACCAGAACGATGCCGAACGGGTTGCGGATAATCCGGTTGTATCGTTCATAGTCGTCCGTATCGAGCCCGAGGCTTTCAATATCCTGCAGCAGGACATCCGGATCCATGATCCGCATCACCAGTTTTTCCCCGAACGCCACCGGTATGGTGGAAACCCGGATTTCCACCTCCTTGTCCCCCTTTTCCATCTTGATCCGGCCGTCCTGGGGCCGCCGCTTTTCCGCCATATCAAGCCGGGAAAGGGTTTTTACCCGGCTTGCCACGGCATTGTGAACTTTTTTGGGCAGCCGGTACACCGTATGAAGAATTCCGTCGATCCGCATCCGGATAATGCTCGCATCCCGCTTGGGTTCGATATGAATATCACTGGCCTGCTGATCGAACGCATAAGAAAAAAGGTGATTCACCGCATTCACGATATGCTGGTCCGTGGCCGGCAGCTCGTCATCGGATTTGAGGCGGACATACTGTTCCAGATTGCCGAGATCCACCCCCTGGCCGGAAAAATGATCCTCCGCAGCCGTGATGGAATGCCTGAACCCGAAAAACTCGTTGAGGATCTTGACGATATCCGATCTCGAACTGACCACCGGTTTGACTTTCAAGCCGCAGGCCCGCTCCACGTCTGAGATGGCCTCCTCGTTAAACGGATCCGGTGTGGCCACCACAAGGGTGTTGTCCTCGATATCCACCGGAAGCAGAAGATGCTTCATGGCAAACGTTCTCGGAATCGTACGTGTCACCATATTGAGCTCGAGTTTCAACGGATCGATCTTGCGGTACGGCATCCGCCAGGCTTTTGCAAAGCATTCAAAAACAGCGTCTTCATCAAGTCGTTTGGACGGATCATCCAGCCGCTTGACCTTGAGATACAAAAGGACATCCACAAACATGAACTCATCCGGCCGCGCATGCCTGTCCTTTCTTTTCTTCAAAAGCGTCTCCATGACGGCCCGCTCTTTTGAAAGGATCTGTTTTGCCTGGTCCTCCGACAGAAGGCCGCCGTCCACCAGTATTTTACAAAGATCGGCAGAGGAAAACCGCTTTTTTGGTTTCCGGGAATCGTTCATCTCAACACTTTCCTGTAAAACCGCCCTGCCCTGCAGGACGCAATAAATGATGAAAGATCACCATGAAGTTCATGAAGGTTTTTCTTCAGTTCCTTCATGGCCTTCATGGTAAAAAAAAT
>JAIPEK010000174.1 GCA_021737205.1 Desulfarculaceae bacterium | reverse complement strand
GTAAAGGGCGATCACAAACCAGATCCCCACCCCGGTGAGTCCGCCGAATACCAGGGTCAAAAGCAGGAAAAAGGCGGTGTGGGATTTGACATAATCGAGGATGTCCATGGCGTTTTCCCGGTATGCCTTTTTTTCGGTCAGCGCCAGGAAAAGTCCGCCTCCCACGGCAAAGTGGGCCACATACACATGAACGATGGAGATCAGTGCGATCAGGAATCCGCCTCCTGCGGAAAAGACTTCCCATACCGGATAATTCATTTACTGCACCTCCCGGTTACGGGTCACCGCAATGTACAGCATGTAGCCGAGTACCAAGAGTCCTGCCGCAAGCGTGACCAGAAAGAAGACCATGGGCGAGTATTCCGGTTGAACCGGAAGATCGGCCGGGTTGAAAAACGGCTCGAGGTAGGCCTGTCTCACCAGATCCCGGATCACCGCCATCCCGCATACCAGAAGCAGGACAACTGCGGAAGAGGCGAGGACCTTTTTCTTAAAACCCAGCACTACTGCGGCCGCAGCCAGTAGAACGGCCGAAATCAGAAGTGTCGTTGCCAAGGGCTGCTGTCCCATGAACATCTGTCGGATTTCTTGTGGAAGAGACAGGAAAAACGCCGTACCCGCGAGAAACTGGAAGGCGGTTGCATATGTAAACCATTTCATGCCCAGGTCCATCCGGGCCTCGTTTTCAGGCCCTTTTGCGCCGAACCGGGCGGCAAGGGCAATAAAGAGTCCGCCTACCGCAGCGGAAGCAGTGACAAAGTGGAGATACCGGGGAAACAGAATCGGGTCGGAAAGGTTGAGCAGTGTTCCGTCGGGTGTGTCAAAGTAACGGGTCCAGGAATCCACGTTGAGCATCAGCGTCATGTTGTTGGTGAATAGAAATGCAACCATCAGCATCAGCACAACCGCAATCCCTATATACAGCGGGGAGGATGCATGTTGTTTCTCAAACCGGAAATTGTAGATATATGCACTGTAATAGGCGATAATGACAAGCCCCGCGATGGAGAGCCAGTAGACTCCCATCAGTACCGAACTTGTGTAGATGAACTGACCGTAAAGGGCCTGCAGGAAGAGCAGGGGGGCCACGCCGAAATTCACCGTGAATGCGATGGTAAAGGGAAGTTTGCCGCTGATGCTCCGGTTCACGGTATCGCCTGTTCCGCCGCCTTTACGCCAAGTGTTGACAAAAGCGATGATCCCGCTTCCGAGCATGGCGTTCATGACCAGGATGTGCAGGACAAAAGTGGAAACAAGCAGAAGCCTGAGCCACCCCCAGTGCACCGGCAGGATATCAGGAGCGGGGATCAGAGCTTGGGCGGGCATACGCAGTCCTTAAAAAAGTTCGCTGTTATTTGCTGCATTCCGAATTTATGTGTTGACAAATTTTATCACTCAAATAGAGTTGTATGTCAATAAGAAAAAGAAGACGGAACAAAAACCATACAGGACAAAGACAATGTTTTTTAAACAGATTGCCGTCGAAGGCATGGGCTGCCTTTCCTATTTCATCGGGTGCATGCGGACGAGGAGTGCGTGTGTAGTTGATCCGAAGCGGGATGTGGAGGATTACCTCCATATCGCCTACCAGTACGGAATGGAGATTGACCATATCTTTGAAACCCATACCCAGGAAGATCACGTGAGCGGAAACCGGGAACTCAAGTCCAGAACCGAGGCCCGGATTTGCATGATGGAAGGGACACCCGCCCAGTTCGAGATCGAGGAAGTCCGGGACGGACAGGTGCTCCGTATGGGGGATGTGGAACTCAAGTTTCTCTGGACCCCGGGCCATTCCCCTTACTCCATGTCGATCCTGGTGACGGATTACTCACGGGGTCCTGCTCCGTGTGTCGTGCTTACGGGAGACTCTCTGCTGGTGGGCGGTGTGGGAAGACCCGATCTTGCCGGAGATGAGCTGATCCAGGAGCAGATCAGCTCTCTTTACACTTCTCTCCATGACCGTTTGTGCAGTCTGCCCGCTGATATCGAGGTTTGCCCGTCCCACGGCAGAGGGGGGCTTTGTTCAAAAAATCTGGAATCCAAGAGCAGTTCGACGATCGGGTATGAAATACAATGCAACCCTTTTCTCAATCTGTCGTATGAAGAGTTTGAAGATCGTCTCAGCAGGGAGCGTTATCTGCACCCCAAAAGCCTTCCCCATATTATGTACAATAACATGGAAGGCCCGGCCCTTCTGGAAACCAGAAACGTGAGAAAGGCCATGACCCCGGAGCAGGTAGTGGCTTGTCTGGCAAGGGGGGCCATCATCCTTGATACCCGGGACGCAGCCTCCTTTGCAGGAGTTCATATCCCGGGGAGCGTTAATATCGGCAGTATACGGCAGTCCGTCACATGGACGGCGATGCTGATCGAACCGTCTTCCGAGATCATTCTGCTCAGCCAGGATGAAAATATCTATGACGAGATGTGCACGCGGCTTCGACGGATCGGGTACGATTACATACTCGGGTATATTTACGGAGGGATCGAAGCCTGGCAGGAAAAGGGGGCGCCGATCTCCCAGCTGTGGCAGTATATGCCCGGCACCCTTGCCGGAAAAATTGAGAAGGGCGACTGCGGCCACGTGTTTGATGTCAGAACCATCGAGGAATACGAGGCCGGACACCTGGAAGAAGCAGAGCTTCTGGCCCTGCAGGACCTTTTCGAGGAGTTTCCCAATGTGCCGTACGAGGATGAAATCGTTATTATCTGTGGAGTCGGATACCGGGGCAACATGGCGGCAAGCTTTTTGCAAAGAAATGGATTCAAAAAGGTAAGGAGCCTTGCAGGAGGGATGAAGGCCTGGAGGAACCAGGGGTATCCCACTGTGACTTGATTCCGGTTGGTATGGAAAAGACTGTAAAAGGAAGGGTGGATGGCTGAAAAGAAACTCAGGCTGGTGTCCTGGAACGTGAACGGCTTGCGGGCGGTTTTTAAAAAGGATTTTAAATCATCGGTCCGTCAACTTGACCCGGATGTGCTGCTGCTCCAGGAGACCAAGCTCCAGGAGGACCAGCGGACAGATGAGATGATCGAACTTGATTCATACGAATCCTACTGGTCTTATTCCACCGTGAAAAAGGGATACAGCGGGCTGGCCGCCTACACCCGGCACACGCCGGACAAGGTCGGAACGGGCATGGGAGAGCCGCGGTTCGATGAAGAAGGACGTTTCATGGAGATGGATTTCGGCGATTTTATCCTCTTCAACATCTACTTTCCCAACGGCCAGATGAGTGAAGACAGGCTTCAGTACAAGCTCGATTTTTACGATTCTTTTTTCCGGTATGCTGACAGCCTGAAAGAAAGCGGCAGAAGCCTGATCATTACAGGGGACTACAATACCGCACACAATGAAATTGATCTGAAAAACCCCAGGGCCAACAGCGACCGGTCCGGCTTTCTGCGGATCGAGCGGGACTGGCTGGACCACATCACGGAAAAGGGATACGTGGACACATTCCGGTATTTCAATCCGGATACGGTCAAGTATTCCTGGTGGACCTACCGGTTCAACGCACGGAAAAACAATGCAGGATGGCGCATCGATTACTTTTTTGTGACGCGGGACCTCATAGACAAGGGCAGGATCACCGACACCTTCATCGACAACGGTATATACGGCTCCGACCACTGCCCGGTGGGCATCGAACTTTCGATATAAACATTTATGGCCTGAGCGGCCACAACAAATGATGAAAACATAAGCTGCCAGATGCCGGGTATTAGGTATCAGCTGTTAGGTGTTAGCTAAAACCTAAAACCTGAATGCCAACCCGATACAAAAAGGAGGCAAGTTATGGTAAACTGTGGAATTTGCGGCGGAGAAGCTCCCAGACAGCTGAAAATCACGGACGAAGGCAATTGTGACATGTGCGGCAAAGAGGTTGCCCTGAAAGAGTAATGAAAATACATGCCCCTGCTGCAGGATAATGGCGGGGGCATTCAACCAGGGGGAATGAGTGATGGAACCACAGGTTATCGGTGTATCAGGCAGTCCGGTAAAGAACAGCAACACGGATCGTCTGGTCAAAGAAGTACTGGAACAAAGCGGGCTTTCCTACGAGTTCGTGAAACTCTCTAAGGTGAATATCAGGCCGTGTATCGCCTGTCTCAACTGTGCGGAAGACAATGTCTGCAAGGTCAATGATGATTTCCCGCCCCTTGCGGAAAAACTGAAAAAAGCCCGAGCCCTTGTGATGGGAAGCTATCCTCCATACGGATCTGTGGACGGGTTTTCCAAGGCGTTCCTGGAGCGCCTGTTCTCCATGCGCCACCGGGAAAATCTCAACAAGGGAAAGCTTGCGGTGATCGTAACCACGGGCGTGGGCCGCGGATTGCCCGGCCTGGAAGAGGCAAGTCTGCAGGCGGCCACGGTACTGCAGATGGAGGGCATGGAAGTGTTGGGTCAAATAAAGGCCGAAGGCAACGTTACCTGCATGGTCTGCGGCTTTGGCACCGAATGCCGGATTTCGGCACTGCCCCATATTTTTGAGCCCGGTGCAGAGATGACCCCGGACAAGTTTCTCAATGCAGAGGACCAGCCGGAGGTCTGGAACCGGGCAAAAGAGCTCGGCCGCATCATCGGCGAACGGGCAGGGGAGGAGTAAAGATGGCGTCCGGTCTGATTACACCACAAGGCCGGGGCGTTCGCCGGCCCACTCTTTTATCCGGGCGGGCAGCCAGTCTTTGAGTTGTTCCGAAAGATAAAACCGGGGCCAAAGCAGGGTGTCATCCGGGCGGATGATCCCTTCTTTTACGGCCTGCCGGGCGAGCGCCGTATCCGGATAGATCCGGATGCCCGCAGTGAGCTTGAGCATGTCCAGATCCAGCTCGTCCGCAAACGCAAGGCTTTGTTCCACCGTGTCCCGGGTCTCGCCCGGGCCTCCCAGCAGCAGAAACCCCATCCGGGTGATGCCGGCCGCGGCAAGATGTGCGGATGCCTGTTCGACGTCCGCAGGAGTGAATTTTTTGTTCAGCGCGTGTAAAACCTTCGGGCTTGCACTCTCGAATCCGAGGCTCACTTCTGTGCAGCCGGCGTCGGCCATGAGATCGGCAAGCTCCTTGTCCACATGTTTGGGATATATGATGCACCGCCAGCGGATATCGAGTTTTTCATCGATGATGGCGCGGCAGAGAGATTTTGCGTAATTCGGGGGCAGGTTGAACGTGTTGTCCGCGAAAAAGAAATGCCGGATCCCGGCCTTTTCCCACAGGGCGAGATTGGCAGTGATGTCGGGGATGCTGCGTTTTCTCAGCCTTCTTCCCTCGATGTTCCCGGTGGAACAGTAGCTGCAGTCCATGGGACACCCCCGGCGAGTCTGGTACGGCAGCCATATGGAATCGGTATTCCGGAG
>JAIPEK010000173.1 GCA_021737205.1 Desulfarculaceae bacterium | reverse complement strand
TTGAACAACTTGTGAAAGAACGGAAATTCAGGGAAGATCTCTTTTACCGGCTCAATGTGTTCCGCATTGAATTGCCGTCCATAAATGAACGAAAAGCCGATCTGCCGCTGTTGCTCCGCCATATCCTGCGGAATCAGGCAGCCGCAATGAAAAAAGAACCGGTGAGCATCAGTGAAGAAGCCATGAAACAGCTTCTGAATTATACATACCCGGGCAACATCCGGGAGCTGGAAAATATCATCGAGCACGCCCTGATTGTATGTCAGGACAATGTAATCATGTCCAAACATCTTCCCCTGAACGTTTTCAGGGCGGACGAAGCCAAAACCGGTGGTTTTGTTGAGAAGGACCCGGTACACCAATCCCCGGGGGCCGGGGGGGATTACGATGAGGACAAGGACTCCCTGCTGGAAAGACTGCGGCGGAACAACTGGCACCGGGGCCGCACGGCCCTGGATTTGAATATTGACCGATCCACCCTCTGGCGCCGGATGAAAAAACACAATCTGTTGTGAGTTGTTGCAATATTGTTGCATAAGATTGCGCAACCTCTTTGTCCTTTAATTTCAATTAATTATATATGATTTGTTGCGGTTGTTGCAAAAACGCTTCCGTGTCCTCCATCCAAAGCGCTCCTTTCCTTTATTTTCTGCAGCCCCCTCCGCTCCGCAGTTCAGCCGTTTGAACCCGCCCGGTACCAGGTGGCACATATTATGCTTCCCGTATCTTTATAACAGTCATGTCCTTTTGGACACAAAGAATGATCAAAGATCACCATAAAGAGCATGAAGTTCATGAAGGTTTTTCTTCAGTTCCTTCATGGTAAAAAATGATGTTCTTTCATATAAAAAGTACGGTATCTGTTATGAAAAGCCTGTCCATTCTCATCGTGAATCATGAAGCGGAAACCAGGGCATTTTTGAAAACATTCCTGGTCAACCAGGGATTTCATGTGAGTGTGGCAAGACAGGAAAAGATGCTGGAGTCTACCATTGAAAAAATCAAGCCGGATGTTCTGATTATAGACCAGCCGCTTTGTGATATCGATTTGCTGGATAGGCTCGCCAGATACCGGGAAACCGCCATGATTTTCATTTCAAGCATTCCGCCGGAATCGCTGGCCCATTACCGCAGAATCCAGCAGTTTCAGAAACAGACCAATTTCGCCTTTCTGGAAAAGCCGCTTCAGGAAGATGAACTGTTACACTCCATACGCATGTTGACGGAAACGACATCGGAAAAAACAAGGAAAAAGGAACAATAGTATGGCTGCACGCATCGGTTTTTACATATGCCACTGCGGAATCAATATCGCCGGAATGGTCCGGGTGGACGAAGTGGCCCGGTACATTTCCGAACTTGAAAACGTGGTTGTGGCGAAAGATTATAAATTCATGTGTTCCGACCCCGGCCAGGAGATCATTGAACAGGACATCAAAGACCACGATCTGAACCGGGTGGTCGTGGCGTCCTGCTCGCCGAGGCTCCATGAGAAAACCTTTCAGGGAGTATGCGCCAGGTCCGGCCTGAACCCGTACAGCCTGCAGATGGCATCGGTGAGAGAGCAGGTGTCCTGGGTTACCGACAATATGGATACGGCAACATCCAAGGCGAAAACCCTTTGCCATGCCGCGGTCAACCGGGTCAATTTCCACGAGGATCTCGAACAGCGTACGGTCACCATCAATCCGAATATCCTTGTGGTCGGCGGCGGGATATCCGGGATGCAGGCGGCCATTGATATCGGGAAATCCGGGCTTACGGCCTATCTGGTGGAAAAGGATACCACCATCGGCGGCCATATGCTGCAGTTTGACAAAACGTTTCCCACCCTGGACTGTGCCGCCTGTATCGGTACGCCGAAAATGGTGGAAACGGCCCAGAACAACAATATTCAACTGTATACCTACAGCCGGGTGGAAGAGGTCTCCGGATACATAGGGAATTATACCGTTAAGATCAGGAAAAAAGCGCGGTATGTGTCGGATAAATGCACCGGATGCGGCGAATGTGAAAGGGTCTGTCCGGTTCTTCTGCCCAGTGAATGGGATGTCGGGTTAAAAGAAAGATCCGCGGTATACAGATCATTTCCCCAGGCTGTTCCCATTACTTACTGCATCGACAAACGGGCGACCGCCCCCTGCAGACTGTCCTGTCCGGCCGGGACCAATGTCCAGGGATATGTGCAGATGGTCAAAGCGGGCAAATTTCAGCAGGCATTGAACCTGATCATGGAGAGACTCCCGCTTCCCGGAACGCTCGGCCGGGTATGCCCCCACATGTGTGAAGACGAGTGCAGACGGGCGGCCATAGACGCGCCTGTATCCATCCGGGAACTCAAACGTTTTGCAGCGGATCATGCGGACCTGTCCGAGGTTCCATTTGAAATGGAAGAATCGAAAAACCATCATGTGGCCGTCATCGGGTCCGGTCCGGCCGGGCTCACAGTTGCCTTTTACCTGAGAAAAAAAGGATATGACATTACCATATTCGAAGCCCTTGACAAAGCAGGCGGCATGCTGCGGACCGGGATCCCGGATTACAGGCTTCCGCCTTATGTGCTGGACCGGGAGATCGAAAACATAACAAACAAGGGTATTGAGCTCAAAACGTCCCGGGTCGCAGGCAAGGATTTTACAATCAAGGATCTCAAAGAGCAGGGGTTTGATGCGGTTTTCCTGGGAATCGGCACCCATGTGCCGTCCGGCCTGAACATTGAAAACGAGGATTCGGAGGGAGTGGAGGATGCAATCCTGTTTTTGAAACGGATGAACCTTACGCCTTCTGAAAGCAAACCCCCCGGAAACGTCGTGGTGGTCGGCGGCGGAAATGTGGCCATGGACGCGGCCCGGGTCGCTCTGCGGGCCGGGGCGGACAGTGTCAGGATCGTCTATCGGAGAACGGAAAATGAAATGCCGGCCGACCCGGAAGAGATCGAGGATGCCGCAGAAGAAGGCATCGAGTTTATGGACCTGACATCTCCGGTCCGGATTATACAGGAAGGCGGAAAGGTGATCCGGCTGGTGTGCCTCAAAAACACCCTGGGAGAGGAGGACAAAAGCGGCAGAAGAAGGCCTGTTCCGGTCGAGAACAGTGAGTTTGAAATCGAATGTGACACCATCATCCCGGCCATCGGCCAGCGGGCCGACACCAGGGAGCTTGTCAGGGATACGTCGGTAACGCTGACCGGCCGGGGTACCTTCGAGATTGATCCTGACACCATGCAGACCTTTGAGCCCGGCGTGTTTGCCGCAGGAGACGCGGTCACCGGGCCTGCCACGGTTGTGGAGGCGGTTGCGGCCGGCCATAAAGCGGTGGAGGGCATCGTCCGCTTTTTTACCGAAACCGGGGAGGTGGAAGAGAATGATCACGAGAGTGAAGAGGCGGTCCGCAGTGAAGATCTTGTCCCGATCCCGGAAAACGAAAAACCCCGGCGAAGAGAAGCACCCGGTAAAATGGAACCGATCTCGCGAAAGCACTCTTTTGAGGAGGTAAGCAAGGGGCTTGATGAAAAAGCCGCGGTTCTGGAGGCGCAGCGGTGCATCAACTGCGGGGGATGCTGCGAATGTATGCAGTGTGTCGAAGCGTGTCAGCCCAATGCAGTGGACCACAACCAGACGGATGAAATAGTTGAAATCAATGTGGGCAGTATTATTACAGCCACGGGATACGATGTGCTCGACCCGACCCCCATGAAACCGTACGGGTATGGAAAATACCCCAATGTATTCACCAATTTTGAATTCGAGCGGCTGAGCAACGCCACCGGTCCAACAGGAGGGGAAATCCTGATCCGGGACCAGAAAGGAAACCTGGCCGCAAAACCGGGAAGTGTGGCGATCCTTCACTGCATCGGCAGCAGGGATGTCAACTTTCATGAATACTGTTCCCGGGTATGCTGCATGTATGCCTTGAAATACGCCCACCTGATCCATGAAAAAGTCGGGCATGACACAAAGGTATACAATTTTTATATCGATATGCGGTGCTTCGGCAAGGGATATGAAGAATTTTTCAAAAAATGCCAGGAAGAGGGCACCGTGTTTGTAAGAGGCAAGGTGGCCCGGATCACGGACAAGGCTGAAACCGAAGACGAAGACGGTCATCTGGTCGTGGTGGCCGAAGACACGCTTCTTTCCGAAAACATCCGGGTGCCGGTGGATATGGTGGTGCTCTGCACGGCCATGGAGGCGAGAGCCGATGCAAGGGAAACCGGCCGGACCCTCGGGATCAGCCAGGGAAACGACGGGTTTTACCTGGAGTCCCATCCGAAACTCGGTCCTCTTGATACGGCAACGGAGGGCGTGTTTATCGCAGGGGCCTGCCAGGGACCCAAGGACATTCCCGATTCCGTGGCCCAGGCGTCCGGGGCCGCTTCCAAATCCCTTCAGCTTGCATCCAAGGGGGAAGTGGAGATCGAATCCGCCATTTCGTACATCGATCCGGACATATGTGCCGGATGCAAGACATGTATCGGGCTTTGTCCTTACGGAGCCATTGAGTTCGATATGAGGCGGTCGGTTTCCGTTGTAAACGAGGCGCTGTGCAAGGGATGCGGTTCCTGTGCCGGTTTCTGCCCGAGCGGAGCGGCCCAGGTCAGGCATTTCAAGGAGAAACAGATATTTGCTGAACTTTCCGGCATCATGGATGCCATTAACCAAGTGGGAATATAAGACACGGAGGAGATCAATGGAAAATTTCGAGCCAGGGATCATTGCATTTGTCTGCAACTGGTGCACGTATACGGCGGCGGATCTCGCCGGCACGTCAAGAAAGAAGTATCCGGCCAATGTCAGGCTGATACGGGTCATGTGCACGGGAATGGTGGACCCCAAATATATCCTCAAGGCCTTTCTCGAAGGAGCGGACGCGGTTCTGGTGAGCGGGTGCCACCCCGGGGACTGTCACTATATCAATGGAAATTACAAGGCCAGAAGGCGTATCAAACTTCTGCATGAAATCCTGCCGAATTTTTCCATTGAAAAGGAACGGCTGCGCCTGACATGGATCGGGGCAAGCGACGGAATCATGTTCGCCGACACCATCGATACCATGGTGGATCAGGTGAAAAAACTCGGCCCGTTAACCCAAGACAAACGAATGGTGATATAACAGCTATTATGCAAAAGCATCACAACGAAGATCGAAACTTGATAGAAGAGGCTGCGCCCTTTCGGCAGGTTACAAGCATGAAACCTCTTGTTTCTTGTCTCTTGTTTCAAGTTTCTTGTAAAAGGGGATCCAAATGAACAGCTTTTATGCCATTAAAGAAAACAATACCCTTGAGGCGACACGAACATTTTTCAAATCCCTGCTCGAAACCGGCGAAATCCAAGGGGTACTGGTCCCTGTGAGACAGGGGACCAATGATATCATGCCGG
>JAIPEK010000172.1 GCA_021737205.1 Desulfarculaceae bacterium | reverse complement strand
AGATCGATGTTTTCATCCGTATCCCAGATCCCGGCCCGGACCAGTATACTGAATATCTGGTCCGGGGTGCCGAGGTTGGCCTTCTTGAGAATCGCCTTTGCGATTGAGGCGTCCGGGCTGTTTTTCTCATGAATGTGATACTGTTTCAGGATACGGATCACTTCAGGATCTTCAAAGGTTTGCGCATCCTCATGGTTTTCCGTCACCGCCTTGATCCAAAGGCCGCCTTTTTCAATGAGTCGCTCCCTGCGTTGCGCTTCCATTTCCTGTCTTTTCTTGTGTTCCTGCTGTTCGGGGGTGTAGGGCCGGAAACCGGTTTTTCCGAACTTGAAGTATAGCCTGTCGTTGAAGAAAGCGCGCAGAACCGCGGCTTCATTATCAGAGGAAACCGGCGGATCGAAACAGAAGTGCGTCATGGTGGAGATGTCGATTTCCTGGTTTTCTTCGTGCAGCACCTCCCATAATTCCGCGATATCGATTTTTTCGGAAAGGCATTGGCGGTTCCGGTTGATCTTTTTAAGCTGTTTGACTATAAAATCCTTGTTGGTGCTGCAGTCGAGTTTTTCCCGGGAAATATGGGAAAGCCGTTTTTCTGAAAAATTGATCTCTCTGTTGTTCTCCGTCAACAAACGCAGCTTGCCGTTTTTGACATGTAAGATGACCGCTGTAATGATTTTCTGCTGATCGATATACTCGACAATACTCCCTGATTCCATACCGCAGCATACTAACAGGAAGGGGTGTCAAAGTCAATCAGCTAAAATTTTCCGGCTTGAAAACTGCTTAAAATTGCAATAGATTGTTGGATATGGCGAAGAAATCTTTCAAAAAGAATAAAAAGGGGATTTACGTTTTTGACAAAGGCCAGAGCGTGGAAGAGGCGTTCCTTTCCAGGGAGGAAGCGGACTCCATGAGAGCGGAACATTCCGCCGCCCGTGAAACAGCCGGAAGAACGCCGGCGGAGGACGAGGATTTTGAGTCCCTTCTGGACCAGTCCCTGAAAGGAAAGACCGCCGCCCGGATAATGCAGGAGAAAAGCGACCGGAAAGGACCTGCGCCGGTGCCGTTGAAAAAGCGGCTCAAACGGTACCCCCCGCCGGAATCCGTTCTCGATCTTCATGGTTTCGCAGGGGACGCGGCCGGGTTCCGGGCGGATGCCTATATCAAAAACGCCCGCC
Organism: Desulfarculaceae bacterium; assembly: GCA_021737205.1. Taxonomy (GTDB): domain Bacteria; phylum Desulfobacterota; class Desulfobacteria; order Desulfobacterales; family Desulfobacteraceae; genus JAIPEK01. Next base: position 4,236 of record JAIPEK010000172.1, on the reverse strand, counting down.
GGCAGGGGTTTTTCACCGTACGGATCATTGTGGGCAAGGGGCTTCATTCCGAGTACGGGGCGGTTTTGCCGGATGTGGTGGAAGATGTGGCGGTCCGGCTGAAAAAGGAAGGCACCGTGCTTTCCTACATGTGGGAGAAAAAGAAAAAATCACGAAGCGGCGCCGTTATCGTCTACCTCAACCAGTTCAACGATTGAGCTGGTATTTTCTCACCGCCCGGTTGTGTTCTTTTATGGTTTCTGAAAATTTGTGGGTGGAATCCTTTTTTGACACGAAAAAGATGTACTCCGTATCCGCCGGGTACAATGCCGCCTTGAGAGACATTTTCCCCGGATTTGCAATGGGTCCGGGGGGAAGTCCTCTGATCATGTATGTGTTGTAAGGGGTTCGGGTTGTAAGGTCCTTTCTCGTGATATTGCCGTCAAAATCCTCGATTCCGTATATGACCGTGGGATCGCTTTCAAGACGCATGCCCTTTTCCAGCCGGTTGTGGAACACCGATGAAATTACGGGCCGCTCGGTTGCCTCTCCGGTTTCCTTTTCAATGATGGAGGCAAGGGTCACGATTTCATGCACGGTAAATCTCATCTGCCGGGTTCTGGTTTTCCAGTCCTCCGTGTATACCTCCTGAAACCGCCCCACCATTTCCCGGATCAGGTCTTTTTCAGTTGCGGATTTGGGAAAATAATAAGTTTCCGGGAAAAGGTATCCTTCCAGGGTGTCTGCGGATATACCGAGGGACCGGGTGAATTCCGTGCTTTCCGCAGCCATGACAAAGGCCTCCCTGTTACCGAATCCGGCCTTTTCGGCAAGCGCTGCCACCTCGAACAGGTTCAGTCCTTCGGGGACCGTGAGCCGGTACAGCTTGACTTTTCCCTTTGTGATGATATCGAGTACGCGCTCCGGTGTACCGGCGCCTGACAGGGCATATTCGCCTGCTTTCAGATTTTTGGCCTGGTTTTTCATCAGCGCGAATATACTGAAAAGTTCACTGCTGGAGATGACGCCTCTGTTTTCAAGCTTCCGGGATACGGTGGAAAGGGTGTCCCCCCGTTCGATCACAAAGGTGATTTCACGGGCATCCGGGTTGGCGGGCTCTTTGGAAAAGCTGTTCAGATACAGGATGAAAATCAGCCCGGATACGGAGAGCAGAATGAGGGCAATTCCAATGATGGTGAAAAATCTTTTTAAAATCCGTTTTTTTTGCATTATAATTCCCTTTTTGTCCGGGATGTTTTACAAGAAACTTGAAACAAGAGACAAGAAGCTGCCTCCTTCTACTTTCAGACTTTGTTGTGATGCGCTGCATCATGGCTGTTTATAGAGTATGTAAGATAGAGGAAAATTTTTACGTTGTCAAAAAAAAGAGGGACGCAATGACAGATACCAGAAAAAAAAATAAAGATCAGTACCAGGGCTTTGAGCAGGGACCGATCCGGCCCCCGAGTGAAGCGGACAGCCTTTTGATCCGTCTGACCCGGAATTGCCCGTGGAACCGGTGCGCATTCTGCCCGGTGTATAAGAAACAAAAGTTTTCCCTGCGGTCGGCGGAGAATATCGTCAAGGATATTGACTTGTTGTACACCTATGTCAGCGGGATTTCCGAGCGGGCGGCATCGGGCGCGCCATTCGGCAACACACAGGTGAACGAGCTTTTCAACAGCTTTGAGCTAAAGGATCGGCAGGCGTTCAACGCGGCCCTTCACTGGTACTACAACGGCATGAAATCGATATTTCTCCAGGACGCCAACAGTCTGATCATGAAGCCGGACGATATCGTGTATATCCTGGAGCACATCAAGAGGTGTTTTCCGGGTGTGGAGCGGATTACTTCGTATGCCCGGTCCCACACCATCGTGCGTATCAGTGACGAAAACATGAAACGGGTGGAAAGAGCCGGGCTGAACCGGATCCATATCGGGCTTGAGTCCGGGTCGGACCGCGTACTGGAAATGGTGAAAAAAGGATCGAACAAGGCAGACCACATCAAGGCCGGTAACCGGGTCAAACAGGCGGGAATCCAGCTTTCCGAATATATCATGCCTGGCCTGGGCGGAAGAGCCCTTTCCCATGAACATGCAACCGAGACCGCGGATGCCCTGAACCGGATCAATCCGGATTTTGTCCGTATCCGGTCCCTTGCCGTGCCGGAGAGCACGCCCCTTGCAGAGGAGCTTCGAGAGGGCCGGTTCGAAAAATGCACCGATTTTGAGACGGCAGGTGAGCTCAGGCTCCTGGTGGAACGGCTGGAGGGAATCGACTCGTACATCAAAAGCGACCACATCCTCAACCTGATTGAAAGTCTTGAGGGGCGCCTGCCCGGTGACAAACAGAAAATGCTGGATACCATCGACCGGTTTTTGAATATGGATCCCGAAGACCGGGTGATCTATCAGGTCGGCCGGCGGATGGGCCTTTTTTCCGGACCCGGAGAGATCCACGACGAAGACAGGCGTTCACGGGTGGAAAAGACGCTGAGGCTGTACGGCATTGACAGCAGCAATGCGGACGAAGCCATTGATGAGCTGATGAAACGGTTTGTCTGATCCGCTTGCCATCTATATCCATGTGCCCTTTTGCCGGGCCAAGTGCAGGTACTGTGATTTTTTCTCCATAACCGATCTCTCGATGATCGAGCCTTTTGTGAACGCGGTGACCCGGGAGATCGAGCAGAAGAGGGAGACAGACAGGCGGGTGCATACCGTATACGTCGGCGGGGGAACTCCTTCTCTGCTCGAGGTGCGGCGGATTGAAAAACTTTTGGGTGCGGTGAGGCAATGCTTTGATGTGGCGGATGATGCCGAAGTGACTGTGGAAGTCAACCCGGGAACGGTGGACAAGAGCTGGTTTTCCGATCTTGCAGCAACCGGGGTCAACCGGGTCAATATCGGTGTTCAGTCTTTTGATGATCAAAAACTGGAATTTCTGGGGCGGGTCCACTCGGCCGGGACGGCAAGGAAATCCGTTGAAGCGGCTTTTGATGCCGGAATCGGCAATATCGGCATGGATCTGATTTACTGTGTGCCGAATGAAGATGTGCAGGCCTGGTTCACGGATCTGGAAACCGCGTGCGGTTTCGGCCCCTCCCATCTGTCCTGCTATACCCTGACCTTTGAAAAAGGCACGCCGCTCTTCCGGATGATGGAGGCCGGGCGGGCCGATCCCATGGACAAGGAATCGGTGGCCGGTCGTTTCAAGGCCACTTCCCGCTTTTTAACGGAAAACGGGTGGTTTCATTATGAAATCTCCAACTTTGCAAAGGGAGAGGAGAACCGGTCCCGGCACAATACGACCTACTGGCGGAATCTGCCTTACACGGGATTCGGGCCGGGGGCCCATTCCTATGACGGAATCGGCCGGTCATGGAACCGCAACGATGTTTCCCGGTACATCCGGGATCTTGGGGCGGGAAAAAAGCCTGACGGCGGGAGTGAAACCCTTTCCAACCGGCAGCAGCTTCTCGAGACGGCAATGCTGGGGTTGCGGACCAGGGAGGGGATGGATATCAAAGAGGCGGAGAGTCTGGTCGGCACGGATTTTTATACATTTTTCAACCCGTTTGCCGAAACGCTTGAAAACCGGGGGATGGCGGTTTCAGGCGAGGGCCGGTTTTTTCTTACGCTGGAGGGCATGTGTCGGCTGGATGACATTGTGTCCTCATTCGCCGACCGGATCCTCTCCGCTACTTTTTCTTCCTGAGCTGTCTTGTGTCTCCCACCCGGATGGTGAGGTTGATTGAATCAAAGTATTCAATCAGCGGGATCACGAATTTCCTTGATATGCCGGTCATCTCCTTGAACTGTGGGGTCGTCATCTCCCCGTTCTTTTCAAGGAATGCCACCACCTCGTTTTTCAGCTCTTCGATGCGGTCCGCGTCAAAGTACAGATCATCCTTGGTCTTGATGATGCTCTTTTCCTTGAGCAGGATGTCCAACACATCCCGGGCGTTTTTTTTGTCCAGGTTCAGTTCCCTGCAGATATCCTTGTAAAAAGGCGGAGTGATCCCGGCTTCTTTGTATTTCTTCTTGATCTTTTTCACTGTTTCCTGCTGGTCCACCTGAAGAGCTACTTCGTGTCCGGCAAGTCTCACGATATTCTGCTCCTGCACAACAGTGCCGTCTTTTGAAAGGCGGTTGATCAGGATATTGAAAAGTTTGGCGTCATTGAGGTGCCGGTACTTGAATTTCAGCTGCTGGGTGGGCATGCCGTCTTTCTAAGGATTTCTGGCATGATAGC